>JALXCG010000881.1 GCA_026991065.1 Gemmatimonadota bacterium
AATCGAGAGCGTCTGCTTCACACTCGATCAGCTCTTCTCGCAGCCAGTCTTGCCGCCGTTGCATGGCATAGATGGTGTCCAGCAGGTCGGCGCTCGGGCGATTGAAAGGGGTATCCTTGATTGTGCGAAAGTCGGGAATCGGCATCTTCTCGACGGGTGGCTCGGGGAGAAAGAGGAAGCCGACTGCCGCTGGGAGAGCCAGAAAGTCTCGTCCTCGTGGTGGACCTCCACGCGCACCTTGCCTTCGGGTGACTCGTAGAAGATGAACTCACCACGCGTATGCTCGGTCATGTGGTCGCCTCCCGCAGCAGCCGCATGATCTCCTCCTCGGTCGGCAGCGCCACCCGGTACTTTGAAACAAAGAGCTGATTGCTCATCCCCGCCAGCGCGTACCTGACCACCGTGTGGTCTTTCTCGGTGCAGAGCAAAAGACCGATTGGCGCCCCGTCCCCCTCGGTCATCTCGTTGTCGGCGTACCAGCTCACGTAGGTGTTGAGCTGGCCGATGTGCTCGTGAGTGAACGCCCCGACCTTGAGTTCGACAAGTACGTGACACTTCAGGATCCGGTGGTAAAAGACCAAGTCCACGAAGTTGTAGGTCTCGCCGATGAGGATGCGCTTCTGGCGAGCCTCAAAGCAGAATCCGTGGCCCAGCTCCAGCAGAAGGCTCTGGAGCTTGTCAAGCAAGGCATCCTCCAACTCGGATTCACCCATCACCTCGGCAGGCTTGAGGCCCAAGAACTCGAAAACGTAGGGATCCCGGATGGCGAGAGTCGGGGGCTCCAGCTCGGCGGACGCGTCAGTCTGGGCCTTGAGCGCTTCCTTGTCCTTCGAGAGCGCAGTGCGCTCATAGAGGAGACTCGCGATCTGGCGCTTCAGCTCGCGAACGCTCCAGACCCCCTCGATGCAGCGGTCCTCGTAAAAGGCGCGCTTGGCCGGATCGTCCAGCCGAACGAGTTGCTCGATGTGGGTGTAGGAGAGCCGGGTGAGAATCCTCTCGCCTCTCGTTTCCGATTGTGGTGACCGTGTTGCCACAATTCCCTGGTTGGATTGTGCGGGCACCGACCGCACTTTCTCGATCAACGCCCCGCTCTCGGGGAGCATCGCCGGGAATTGTGCGGTCACTGACCGCACAATCTCGGGATAGGCCCGATAGAACGTCATGTAGCTGTATAGCTGCCGCCGACCAACGCCCCTTACGCCAAGATCCTTGAGCGATTTTGAGAGCTTCGGGAGCAAACCTTCGCCGTAATCCGCCCGATCCGCCCCGTGGAGCTGATACTCCTCGATATAGCAGCCGATCAACCAGTTCCGCAGGGTCAGGCTGGTGTTCACCGCCAGCTTCGCCCGCTGCGCCAACTGGCGATTGGTGGCCTCGATGGAGCTGATGAGCTGCTCAAAGGTAGCGGGTGCGCTCACGTCGTCACCTCTTGCAAGAGCCGCAGGATCTCGTCCTCGGCGCGCTTGAGGTCGGCGTCGATCTCCGCCAGCGGTCGCGGCGGGGTGTAGACGTAGAAGTAGCGGTTGAAGTTGATCTCGTAGCCGATCTTGTCCTTCTCGCGATCCATCCAGGCGTCGGGGACGTGCGGCTTCACCTCGGTCTCAAAGTACTCGTCCACATCTCGTTTGAGCGGGATGTTCTCGAAATCGCGAAGGCTCGTGTCCGGCTCGAAGCCCTTGTTCTTGCCCGCCTTGATGGGTTCGGCCTTTGGGTCGGTCGTCGTGAACACGTTGCGAAAGAGCTTCTTTTCTGTGGCCTTCCACTTCGATCCCCGCTGGCGCAGGAGCCCCGCGATCTGACCCCATGCGTCGTTCCAGTCGAGCAGCGGCTCGCGGCCGAGCGACTCGTCGATGGCTTGGACGTCGTCGAGGAGGTGGGGAGCGGCGTCCAGAAAACGCGCCTTGTCCTTGATGGTCATCTGATAGCGCAGGCGTAGGGGGCGCTCGACGGTGACGCGGCAGAAGCCGAAGTCCTCGTTGTCGAAGATCTTGCTGCGCGGCCCCTCCGCAAAGTCGCCGTAGAGCTGCACCAGCTCGCCGATCTGGTCGGGCTCGCCGTCTGTGCCCTCGCCGAGCTTGCGGCGCTTGTCGCCCAGACTGCGGCGCATGGGCACGTAGAGTTCGCGCGCGTCGAGGAGCTGCACCTTGCCCTTTCGCCGCTTCTCCTTGCGGTTCGTGATGATCCAGACGTAGGTGCCGATGCCGGTGTTGTAGAACATCTGCTCAGGCAGGGCGACGATGGCCTCGAGCCAGTCGTTCTCGATGATCCACCGGCGGATCTCGCTCTCGCCTGAGCCCGCGCCACCGGTGAAGAGGGGCGAGCCCGAGAGCACCACCGCCATGCGCGAGCCGTGCTTCTGCTCCCTGGGGCATACCGGCTCGAACTTGCTGATCATGTGTTGCACGAAGAGCAGCGAGCCATCGTTGACCCGCGGCGTTCCCGCCCCAAACCGGCCGCTGTAGCCAAGCTGCTTGTGCTCGCGCTCGATCTCCTTCTTCTGCTTCTTCCAGTCCACACCGAAGGGCGGGTTGGCGAGCAGGTAGTCGAAGCGGTCGTAGGGGGGCTCCGTAAACTGGTCGCCCGTGAAGATGTCGCCGAAGCGCACGTTGTTGCTGCCACCGTTCTGGTCGACGTCCTTCATGAGCATGTCGGACGCGGCGGTGGCGTAGGCGCGCTTGTTGTAATCCTGACCGAAGACGTAGAGCCGCGCGTCGGCGTGGTGCTCGCGCAGGTAGTTCTGGGCTTCGGCGAGCATGCCACCCGTGCCACAGGCCGGGTCGAGGAGCTTGCGCACCGTGCCCCGCGTGGCGAGCAGCGCGTCGTCGCGGATGAAAAGCAGGTTCACCATCAGGCGGATCACCTCACGCGGGGTGAAGTGATCACCGGCGGTCTCGTTGGCCAGCTCGTTGAAGCGCCGAATC
>JALXCG010000882.1 GCA_026991065.1 Gemmatimonadota bacterium
CTCCACCACCCGCCGCATTCGCGCCGATCTCGATCACATCACGCTCAAAGCGCTGCGCGGAGATCGCCGCCAGCGCTACAGCACCGCCTCCGAACTCGCCGCGGATCTGCGCCGCTACCTGGCCCACGAGCCGGTTCTCGCCACTCCCTCGACCCCCGCCTATCGCCTGCGACTGGCGCTTCGCCGCCAGCGCGGCCTGATCATCGCCGTCGGCGCGGTGATCACCGCTCTGACGGTCGGCCTCGGCATCAGCTTTCGCCTCTATCTGCAGGCCGATCGCGCCCAACAACGCTCCCAGGAGCTGCTCGGCGCCTATCGAAACCTGGCGGATCTTTTTCTGATTCAGACTTATCAGACCGAGGCGGACTCTCTCTGGCCCGCCTGGCCAGAGCGCATTCCCGCGATGCGCGCCTGGGTCGACAAGGCCAACGCTCTTGCCGCTCGGCTCGACTACCACGTGGATAACCTGCACCACCTGGAACAATCCGCCCCGACAGCCAGTCGCGGTGCCGACCGCGAAAGACGCTGGCTGCGGAGCAAACTCCAGGTATTGGTCAGTCAACTGCAACAGTTCGCCGACCCCGACCCGGAGCGGGGCGCGATCGCCGCCATGCGCGCGCGCATCGATTCTTCCGCCGCCGTCGCCACCGCCACGCTCGCCCGCGCTGCCCTGCCCTGGGCGGACGCGATCGCCGCCATCAGCGACTCCACGACCTGCCCCGCCTACCACGGCCTCCAGATCGTCCCCCAAATCGGCTTGATTCCTCTCGGCGCCGATCCCGAATCTGGTTTGTGGGAATTCGCCCTCTACGGTAGTGGAACCATCCCCGAGCGCAGCGCGGCCGGAGACAAACTGGAGATCAGCGGGGCCAGCGCGGTCGTGCTGGTGCTCCTGCCCGGCGGCACCTTCAACATGGGCGCCGTGGTTCCGTCGACTCCCGCCGCCAGCCGCCTGCCCAACCGCGACCCTCAGGCATGGCGCGCGGAGGGTCCGATTCACCGCGTTACGCTGGCGCCCTTCTTCATCAGCAAGTATGAACTCACGCGCGGGCAGTGGCAGCGTCTGCTGCGCCGGGTTACCTCTCCGAACAGGGCGCTCACGACCGCTGCTTCGCTCGGCTCCGCCGCCGCCCTTACCGCCCCTTCGCCCGCCAGTTACAGCGCAATCTCGGATCCCGAACGCCTCCCCGTAGAGCCGGTCGCCTGGGAGACCGGCCGCGTTCTCCTGCAGCGCAGCGGCCTGTGCCTCCCCACCGAAGCGCAATGGGAATACGCCTGCCGCGCCGGCAGCGCTTCTCCCTGGTTCAGCGGCTGGGAAGCGGAATCACTGCGTGGTTACGCCAATCTCCGCGATCGCTCGCTGCAGCGCCTCACCCTGGCCACCACCCGTTCCGCGTTGGCGGCACGCACCATGCGCAAGCGCCGCGGTTATGAGGAGTGGCTGGACGATGGCTACCCCGGGCTGGCGCCGGTCGGCTCCTTCCTGCCCAACGCGTTCGGCCTTTACGACGTCGCCGGCAACGTCTTCGAATGGTGTCGCGACTGGTTTCTCCCCTACACAGCCGCCCCAAGGCCCGGCAGCGGCGAGCGCCTGCCCACGCCCGACCTCGATCCCCCCACTCTGCATATCGTCCGCGGCGGCGCCTGCACCACCCTATCCGCCGTCGCCCGCTCCTCCTCGCGCGTCTACCTCCCCCCCCTGAGTCTCGGCGAAGTGAGCGGCCTGCGCCCCGCGCGCGCGCTCAACCCAAACGCGCCATGATGGAATCGGGCGCCGGATTGCGGATGTCCTGGTAGAACGGTTTCTCACCTGTATCGCAAGGAGACTCCTCATGTCCACAACCCCCTTTGCTCATGCCGCTCGTCGCTTCCGCTGGCCCTGCGTCGCCCTGCCGGCGCTCCTCTCGCCCTTCCTCCTCTTTCCCGCGGCGATGGCGATCTCCCCGGTAACCCAAAACGCCGTCGTCGCCCCCAGCGCCCGTGCCTGGATCGACATCTCTCCCGCCGGCCTGAACAGCACTTCCCCCATGGATATCGCTTTTACCCCCAAGGACCCCGACACCATCTACCTCGGTTCCGCCCTCGGCGGTCTCTTTCGCAGCACCGATTTCGGCGTGACCTGGACCCAGAACTATGACGACTTCTTCGTCAATCCCCACGTGCCGACCACCTGGGTAGTCGACATCGTCTTCGACCCAATCGACCCCACCTACGGCGTGGCCGGGACCATGTCCGGGACCTATCTCAGCACCGACTCCGGCACCAGCTGGCTGCGTCAAGACGCCCCGACGCCCGCCATGTGCGTCAGCATGGTCTCGCTCGATGCCACCGGAACCGTGGCCTGCGCCGATGCCGAGGGCGATGTTCACACCTTCGACTGGTCAACCCTGCGGTGGAACGAAGGAGTTCCCGTCAACGCCCAGCCGGCGGAACTCTCGGTCGATCCGAGCAACCCACCGAATCTCTATCTGGCGACCGCCGCCGACACCCCCGGCACCAGCATGTGGGTCAGCCGCGACCAGGGCGAGTCTTTCTATATTTATGGTGAAGGGCTGCCGGCGCGCTGCGGTTCGGTGGCCGCCGACCCCCACCAGCCGGGCCACGCGATCACCGCTTGCGGGCCGGACCTCTATTACACCGACTTGGGTCCCCAGGGACTGCGCCCTGTGTGGTTCCCGCTCGTGGCGAGCGGCCTGCCCCGTGTCGACATCCTCAGCCTGCTCTTCGACCCCCTGCAAGTGGGTCGTGTCTATGCCGGGACCGCGGGGGAGGGAGTATTTTTTTCGGATAACAATGGAGATGATTGGCAACCTCTTGCCGGCGATGGAATGGAAGCGCGCTACGTGATCGATCTCGCCATTGGCGATTCGCATCCGGAGCAGATTCTGGCTGCCTGCCACGCGGGTGGCGTCGATTACGGG
>JALXCG010000883.1 GCA_026991065.1 Gemmatimonadota bacterium
GCGGCTCTTCGCCACGCCGGCGTCCAGGAGGTGCGCGCCGTCACAATCGCCTGGAGTACGCCCAAGCGGGATCAGAACTGGAAGTAGAAGAACGGGCGCTCCACCAAGCAGCGCGACACACTGAGCAGGAACATCGCCGTCAAGACAAGCGCCTCCAGGCGCCCATAGCGCCACTTCCAGTGCCACAGGTTGGGCATTCGCCAAGCCTGCACAAAACAAGCGAGAACCACCCCGATCATGAACCAACTGGGATTATTCAGGAAACCGTTGCCCCCGGTTGCCGAGCGCAGGAATTCATGGGTCATCTGCATATCGGCGGCACGAAAAAAGAACCCACCGAAAGTCCAGTAGAAGAAGAAGAGGAGCCGTTTGCCGGTGGCCGACGGAATCGAGATGCCGGCTTGCCTGGACAAAACCTGCACAACAATCCCGATGCCCATAAACAGGCCCCATCCAACCATGTTCCAGTTGGCGCCATGCCACAGGCCCACAAAGAAATAGACCACCAGAATATTGACGATCATCCGCCCGAGCCCCTTCCGAGACCCACCAAGCGGGATGTACAGATAGTCCCGCATCCAACGCCCCAGCGTGATGTGCCAACGTCCCCAGGCTTCCGCCAATGAATACGCCGCAAAGGGTGAATTGAAGTTGATCGGGAAACGAATGCCAAGCATCAGGCCCAGCCCCACCGCCATATCCGAATAACTGGAAAAGTCGAAATAGAGCCAGAAAGTCCAGCCGATGAACGACGGCCAGAACTGTATCGCACTCGCACCGATCCAGGAGTTCGGGTCAACCCGCGCCAGCAGGAGCCAGTCCGCAATACACAGTTTCTTGAAGAGTCCAACAATAAAGAAATTGAGCCCAAGCGCCAACATGCGCGGATCCGGCCGTCGAGGCAGACGATCAAATTGCTCTCCAACTTCGGTCCAGCGCACAATCGGACCTGCGACGAGCTGCGGGAATAGACTCACATAGGTCAGGAACTCCAAAGGGGAAGATGCAGGAACCGCCTTGCGGCGAAACACGTCGATGGTATAGCTCATCGACTGAAACGTATAAAAGGAGATGCCGACCGGCAGGAGGATGTGCAGGATGGGTGCCACGGGAGAAAACCCACACATCGAACAAAGACGATTGAGCGAGTCGGCAAAGAAGTCCCAATACTTGAAAAACCCCAAGACCGAGAGATTCACCGCAACCGAAAACGTCAGCCAGGATTTGCGTGTTCGTTCGGTTCTCGCAGTGAAAATCTGCTTCGCGGCGACATAGTCAACCGCTGAAGAGAGAAGGAGCAAACCGCAAAACCGATAGTCCCAATAGCCGTAGAAAAAGTAGCTCGCAATGAGCAACACAACCAACTTGCGCTTCCGTGTCGGCTGGCCCCAGTACAGAATCATGACGATGGGGAAGAAAAGAAAAAGAAACGGAAACGACTGAAAAAGCACTAACCATTCTCCCCGGAGCTACAGGCCCAGAGTTCCTGAGCCACTTGATGCCCGGTAGCCAACCCAGGGTGATGCAGATCCTCGAAATCGTCCCAATCATAAGGCAGTGAATCAATGTCGCAATAGGTGATGCCGTCCGTGCACAACTGACGGGTAATCCTCACCGCCTCCCGGCGGACTGCGGCGGCCCCCGTATCCCGCAGGCTGGCGCGGAGATCCGGGTGAACGACAGTCACGAAAGCAACTACCTTGATTTCATGTTTGCGACAATAGTCGAATAGAAATCTCAGACTGGAAACATTTTCCGGTTGTAC
Source organism: Gemmatimonadota bacterium (assembly GCA_026991065.1). GTDB lineage: Bacteria > JALXCG01. Next base: position 1,766 of record JALXCG010000883.1, read on the forward strand.
TTCGGTTCGATTCCGATAGAACCACTGCCGGTCCTCTTTGATCATCTCCGCGGATTGCCCTCGGGGTCTCCCTCTGGGGTTTACATCAAAACCGTCTGCCCGCCAGTCTCGAGGATCGGTGATCGGACTGAATCCAAGGCTTTGCGCGGAGTCGTTCAAGCCAAGCCCGCGCTCGATCCAGTGGCGTATTTCCGCAGCCAACATCCGGGCGGCAAGCATAACCTGGTGCCCCGACCAGAGCAGCCGCCGACTCCGCCAATAGTCACGGTATGGGTGCTCGAGATGCCGCCGCAAGACCGGCACATGGACCGCATCATCGTGCCTGATCAGCGGTGCCACATAGGCCCCGGGGTCGATGCCGATGAGCAAAAGCCGAATTGGATACCCCAACTCATCAACCGCGTAACGAGTAAGCGCAATCCAATCCTTGAAAGATCCATTGGACACGCTGGCATTGAACGCACTCATACCGAAATTCGCTTCGACGTCCACGGGGTCGATGGTCCGCACCCAAGACGAGCCCAGGATCAGCACCTCTGGAGGAGGTGTTGCGGCGGCCAACAGATCAGCTTTGAGGCGTCGCGGCTCAATGCGCGAAGTGAGGGAAAATGGCGACCCGTAAAGGTCCAATGGATCCACCACGTAAGTCAGTACCGCGGGCGCCAGGAGTGCCGTGAAGATCAAGCTGAGAAGCAGACGAAAAAAGCGCCTCGCATGTTCCGGCGAGGCACACATCAAGTCATCTAGCTGGGGATCTGCTTGGGCCATGGTGGAAAACGAACAACCGCACAAAAGAAGCCGACCGACGAATCGTCGGATACTAGCTCAGTTGCCCAACCGCGGCCAGCCCGGTTTTCCCCCGGCCTCTCCCTGCGGCGCAGCAGATCGGTTGGCTACTGGCGTCGGCGCTCCTTCCATGGGTCCGGTCGTGCTACTGCGCCCAGTTGCTCTGTTCCCCACCGAAAGCGCCCACGTCATTTCGAACGGTTCCCTGGGCCAAGCCTCCGGCATCGTTGAACGCGGGGTCAGGATGCCCCTTGTCAACAGCTGGCGAGTCAGCTTGCAATGCGAATCCCTCTATCCGACTGAACACCTGCTCGCGAATCGTCGCCGGCACCAGCACCGAGTCAGGAATATCCGCCGCGGTGGGTTCATCTACAAAAAGCGGATCCAGTCCGATCAAATTGGTTTCATCAAGAGCGATGTTAGCCACCTTGGTGACTTCCGGGAAAAAGTTATAGAGTGCGGACATCCTCATCCCCGGGATGCCGTGCTCGGTATAGAAAAGGTCCCAGTCCGGCGTCGTGTCGTTGCTAGTCAACCCGTTGCGCCGGAACAAGTTATTGAAGACGTTGACATTGGTTGGAACGCCTTCGCAATTGTCAGGGCCGAAAATGATTTCGACTGGATTGACCTTGGTCCCGGCGGCATCATTGGCGACCACGAGATTGTTCCGAATCTCCAACGGCGCACCTTCCCCCGCACCGCCAACTATGATTCCGTAGCCGTCGGTATCCACCACACCCGGCAGAACACCCTTTAATGTACGCGCGACCACGTTGTTCTCAAAAACCACATTGCTGGCCAGTTGAAAGTGAACCCCTATGCCGTGGTTGGCCAGGTAGACGTTGTGCACGAAATCCATGTCGCGGGCGTCAGTGGTGTGAACCCCTTCATCTCCGCTGTAGCCGATGAAACTATTCATCATCCACCCGCTGACTCGCCAGAGGTTCATTCCGTCGTCACCACTTTCGACGATTGTGCAGCGGTCCATATAGAGAGCGGACAACGAAGTCCCGAGTAGATCCCAGCCAACGGCTCCCCAGTGCCCATCACAGCCATACGCACCGGTCCGCGAACCAATCGCCACACCGTACTGGCAGCGTTGGATGGTCAGGTCGGTCAAATGAAGAGAGACCAGAACCTCGTCGCCGGCGTAATCCCACGACTTCGAGCGTACTCCATAGCGCGCCAGATTCGCCCCGTCAAAATCGATGGATTCCACCGTGACATCGATGGGCAGATTGGCCTGATTCTCTACCTTAAACATGATCGCGTGTTCATCAACGCCGATGATCAGCGGACGCGGTTTTCCCGGCTCTCCCATTACAGTCAAGCGCGATACGAGGGAAGAAGAGACCACAAGCTTCTCGGCGTAGGGCCCCCCACTGCCGTCAACCAGCACAGTGTCCCCGCTCGCCGCGGCATCGATCCCCTGCTGAATCGTGGCATGAGTTGCGGGCACGTGAATCACAGCTCCCTGCGCTGACGGCAAGATGAGACCCAGCGAACTCGCTAGCAGAAAAATACGACCGAGAGACATGAGAGATAATCCTGGCATGGCGCGTGAACGGGGAGGGCAGACACTCACTGCGCAGCACTCCTCATAGGAGCTGTCCCCGAAAGGGAAGTCTATGTCAAATCACAATATCTTTCATGTTCACCCCAAGAAATCGTGAATTCAACCCAAAACCACTCTGAATTCGCTCTTCCCGCCTCGCGGCCACTGCCGGATGGGCAAACACCGGTCAAGTTTTTTGGGTGTTCGACGATTTTCCGAGACAGGATCACCTGGTTCGGGGCTATCCTCTTTTAAAATTTCGTGTTCGCCGTCTGAATCCAATACAATGCATTGATCCGTTTCTCTCCTCCAAGGAAAAATCGAGCGTGCCCTTTCTGGCCAGGATAACCTTGCTCGCACAATCGCCACAGCTCCGTGGAACCTTGTTGACACTGCTGGTCACCCTCACGGCGCTGACCTCTTCAGCCAATGCCGATGGTTGGGAGCCATGGGGATCGTCACTTCGTTATGCCGAGGGCATCATCGGTGACGTGTCCGGCTACGACCCTGTGCATTTCATCGCCTACGCGCCGGCCGCCTCGGGCCACTTCGACGCAGTCCTCTTTCTTCACGGCTACGACAAAACCGACGAGGAGTGGGCGTACCACCAAATAGATTTGGCGCGCCAAGGCTGGTTCACCGTCGCCATCAACTACCACATCGATGAGTATCTCGGCATCCAGCACATCGAAGTGCTGCGCGCAATTCAGCGCATGCTTGCCTACCCCGAAGTAGCCACGCTCTCGCTCTGTGGAGCCAGTTGGGGAGGCAAGGTGGCATTGGAAGTCACCGCGGCGCATCCCGAGTTGCCGATTGCCAACCTGTTTCTTCTCTATCCATTTTTCCCAAACACCTCCGACGAGGAGTTCGCGAGTCTGCACAGCTCCGTGATCACCCTCGTCGGTGAAACCGATCCCTTCGTAGATTCCGCCAAGTGGATCGACCTGAAGATCACTGAAAACAACAACCAGATATACCACACGCTCCATCTCTACTCCCGTACTGACTTTGGTAGAGACGCCCGGCACGGCTACTTCTTCGCCCGAACCCCCAGCGATTTCAACGAAGTTGCGGTCGACTCCTGGGTGCGTGGCGTCGGGTTGATGCTGCTGAACCTCCATCGCCTGTCCGACTCTCCGGAATGGGTCGATGATCCCCGCACGCTGCATGCCGAAGATGCTCTGGACATGAGCGATCGAGTCTGGCCCGATCTGCGGCACGACTGGGGAACACGTGCGCCCGACATGGGCCATTCCTTACCATTGCTGCGCGCCCCCCGCTGACGCATCGCGGCCTAAGGTACCTAAGGAACAGGAATCAGGCGGCTCGGGGGTTTACAGGTCTCGCGTAGAAGCTCTACACTACGGTTTTTCTTTGTTTCCCTTTGTAGATCTCCCTTTTAACCAATGAACAGTGGTTCAGGCGCTATTCGGAGATCTCCCGGGAATTCGAACCCGTTTCTTCTCTGCTCAGCGTGGGTTTTGCGGCCCTCGCCTTTCCCCATCACACCCCGACTCGCGACGCTGCACCCGGTCTCCTATTTCGGTTCTCCTCTGGCGCCCTGCCCGGGAGCCACGCGGCCTGGAATGATACGGGCGTTCGGCGGCGCCATGGAGTCACACGAATGTCTTACCGCGTTGCTATAAATGGCTTTGGCCGGATCGGCCGCCTTGTTTTCCGTGCTCTCCGGAACATTGATGGCGCCCAAGTGGTTGCTGTCAATGATCTCACAGACGCCAAGACTCTGGCGCACTTGCTCAAATACGATTCCGTGCACGGTCGTTTCAATGGCGACGTCGGCGTCGACGGTGACACGATCCTGGTAGATGGGCAGCCTCTCAAAGTGCATTCCGAGCGCAACCCCGCCGACCTTCCGTGGAAGGAACTCGGGGTCGACATCGTCATTGAAGCAACCGGTATCTTCCGCAAGCGAGCCCAGTGCCAAGCCCATATCGACGCCGGCGCGAAGAAGGTTCTGCTCACCGTCCCGCCAAAGGACGAGATCGACAACATGGTCGTTCTCGGAGTCAACGATCAGACTCTGGACGCTACTCAGAATATCATTTCGAATGCGTCCTGCACCACCAATTGCCTGTCGCCCATGGCAAAGGTCCTCAACGATTCGTTTGGCATTGTGGCCGGCCTCATGACCACAATCCACGGCTACACCAATGATCAACGCATTCTGGACCTGCCGCACTCCGATCTTCGCCGCGCGCGTTCCGCTGCGGTCAACCTGATTCCGACTTCGACCGGGGCCGCCAAGGCGGTGGGGAAGATCATTCCGGAATTGGCCGGCAAGCTGAACGGCATGGCGGTTCGCGTGCCGGTCCCGGACGGCTCACTCACCGACCTTACTGCGCGCATCGCGCGGCCGGCCACGAAAGAGGAGATCAACGCCACGATGAAAGCGGCCGCCGAAGGCCCGCTGAAGGGGATTCTGGTTTACACCGAAGATCCGATCGTCTCCTCCGATATCGTCGGCACGCCGGCCTCCTGCACCTTCGATGCCCTCTCGACCGATGTCATTGATGGTACGCTGGTCAAGATCATTGGCTGGTATGACAATGAATGGGGCTACTCCTGCCGTGTCGCGGAACTCAGTGCCCGCGTGGCCCGCTACCTCTAGACAGTGCCCCGGGTGGCGCGCAGCGCCGCCCGGCTGCTTGCCTGAATCTTCTCTTCCGAGGGCGCCCGCGCCCCACGCTTAGATCGCTTGCCGGGAGGCTCCATGGCCCGCAAAAAAAGCATTCGCGATATTCAAGTCGACGGGCATCGAGTGCTGGTCCGCGTGGATTTCAACGTCCCCCTGCGTGACGGAGTCATCACCGATGACACCCGCATTCGCGGCGCCCTTCCCACGATTCGTGCCCTTCTCGACGCCGGCGGGAGGGTCATTCTGGCCTCGCACCTCGGTCGCCCGAAGGGGCAGGTCGTTCCCTCTATGAGTCTCCGCCCGGTCGCCGCACACCTGGAGAAACTACTCGGCTGTCCAGTCCGGTTCGCCGCCGACTGCATCGGCGCCGATGCCGAAGCAGCCGCCGACGCCCTCGGCAAGGGCGAGGTTCTCCTGCTGGAAAACGTTCGTTTCCACAGCGAAGAGACTGCCAACGACCCGGCTTTCGCCGCTGCCCTGGCACGGCTGGCCGATCTCTATGTCAACGATGCGTTTGGCACCGCTCATCGCGCCCACGCTTCAACCCAAGGCGTCACATCTCATCTCTCCCCTTGTGTCTCCGGCCTCCTGATGGAAAAAGAACTGAAGTACCTATTGGAGGCCATGGAAGCCCCTCGAAAGCCTTTCGTCGTGGTCCTGGGAGGCGCCAAGATCAGCGGCAAGATCGAGGTTCTGGAGAACCTGGTCGGGCGTGCGGATGCGATTCTTGTGGGTGGCGGAATGGTCTTCACTTTCCTGCAGGCCCAGGGGCTTTCGGTGGGCGATTCGCTGGTCGAGGCGGATCGCATCGAGACCGCCAAAACAGTCCTCCAGGCCGCCCGGGCTGCCGGCTCTCGGCTGGTTTTGCCGAGCGACTTCGTGATTGCCGACCGTTTCGCGCCGGATGCAGCAACACGCATCATTGAGGCGGAGCAGGGAATCGAGGCGGGCTGGATGGGGTTGGACATCGGCCCCAAAAGTATCGAACGGTTCACTGCCGAGATCGCAGGCGCCAATACGATCGTCTGGAACGGTCCAATGGGTGTATTCGAGATGGAAGCGTTTCGCCGTGGTACACTGGCACTCGCCAACGCCATTGCCGAGGCCACCGATCGTGGTGCCACGAGCATTGTCGGGGGTGGGGATTCGGTCGCGGCGGTCAACCTGGCACAACTTGCCTCCCGCATGACCCATGTATCGACGGGCGGAGGAGCTTCGCTCGAACTTCTGGAAGGCAAAACTCTACCCGGCGTCGCCGCGCTCGACGACGCATAGCAGGCTATTATCATGCGAACCCCTTTTATTGCCGGCAATTGGAAAATGAACCGGAGCATTGGAGAGTCGATCCAGCTCGCCAAGCTGCTCAAAGTCAAGCTGGCCGATGTTTCCCAGGTTGATATCGCTGTTTGCCCACAGTTCCTGGCTCTCCCCGAAGTCGCCAAGGTCCTCGCGGGAAGCAACATCCACGTAGGTGCGCAGAACTGCCACGGCAACCCATCGGGCGCCTTCACGGGTGAGGTTGCCGCCGAGATGGTGGCGGACGCGGGCGCTACCCACGTCATTCTGGGGCACTCCGAGCGCCGGCAGATTTTCGGCGAAACCAACCAAGGCGTTCGCGCTCGCCTGGCCGGCGCTTTGCGCGCGGGTCTGCATCCCATCGTGTGCGTGGGAGAGACTCTGGCCGAGCGCGAAGCCGGCGCCACCATCGACATCGTTTCCGATCAGGTCAAGGGCGCGCTGGAGGGTTTCGATGCGCAAGCTCTGCGTCATCTCACTCTCGCCTACGAGCCGGTCTGGGCAATCGGCACCGGCAAGACAGCCAGCCCGGAGCAGGCGCAAGAGGTACATGCCTCGATTCGGTCCCTGATTGCATCCCTGTACGGGCAGGATTTCGCTCATGCCCTTCGCATTCAGTACGGCGGCAGCGTCAAGCCGGGCAATGTCGCGGAGTTGATGGCCTGCACCGATATTGATGGCGCACTGGTCGGTGGTGCCGCGCTGGACGCTGAGTCTTTCTCAAACATTGTGCATTTCTAAGCACCTGCTGCGCACGGACACGGTCACAGAGCCTCTCTCCGCGCGCATCAGGCTTCCCTGGTGGAGAGCCGCATGGTATTCGGATTCCTGATTTTGATTCATGTCATCGTCTGCGCGGCGTTGATCGGCATTGTATTGCTTCAGTCCGGCAAGGGCGGGGGGTTGGCCGGCCTGGGCGGTGGCGCTACCCAGGCCGTCTTCGGTGGGCGGGGCGCCACCGATGTGCTTTCAAAAATCACCGAGGGGCTGGCAATCGCCTTCATGGTGATGTCTTTTGTTCTGGCACTCTACGGCAGTCGAACCAACGACGTGCCCGCTTCTGTCATTAGCGCGCGGCAAGCTGAGATCGCTTCACCGGCAACAGCTGCCATTGAGGAGTTCCAGGCGAATCAAGAGTCGCAGGCGAATCCCGAGGGCGCGCCGGCGGCGGAAGAGAACGCAAGCGCTGGCGATACCGGCCAAGAGTAGAAACGGCCGGCGGCTTCAAGCGATGAGTTTACCGGGATTCAAGATTCCGCCGGGATCCGCTTCGGCCGCGAGAAGGCGCAGCGTCTGCAGATTCGCCTCGCCCACTTCGCGGTCAAACCATGGGCGGTGTTCGTAGCCGACCGCGTGGTGATGGGTAATGGTTCCACCGTTTCGCAGAATCGCTTCTGATGCGGCATTCTTGATCTCCTGCCACTGGCTCTCTGGAGCATCCCGGCAGGCGCGGCCAAAAAAGGTGAAGTAGAGCGAGGCTCCCTGCTCATAGAGGTGGCTCACATGGCAGAGAACGATCGCCTTGGATCCGCCGGCAACAATGGCTTGACGGATCGCCTGTGACACCGCGCCATAGAGACGCGGCAGCCACGCCCAGGTGGAGCAAGTTTCAAGGGTATCGACCA
>JALXCG010000884.1 GCA_026991065.1 Gemmatimonadota bacterium
TCTCAGCACCGACCATGCCGCTCCAAGCGCGCCGCTACCCGCCCCGGTGCAAACCGCCGCATCGCCCCGCCCCCTCCTGGCCGAAGATGAACCATCGCCGCCAACAACCGGCTTCGGCTCATCTTCGGCCTCACCCGCTGTGCCCGCTGGCGCAACCGCGCGGGTCAGTCTGTCGCTGCGGAAACCGGCGCGCTGAGCCCGATCTGCGGACTCACCACGCTTTGGGCCGGCGCGCTCGGGCAGAACTCCACGTCAACCGGGCTGACCAAGCCTCCATTGGGGGAGGTTGGGCAACCCAGTCCGCCACCGTGGTAGTTCGCGTAATCCACCGTATACGGACCCACGTCGACCGGGCTTGCTGTGTCTCGATAGATGTAGGAACCGGAACCGTCGCTCACTGTGTAGCCAACGTAGAACTGATCCCCGGGATTCACCGTCCACTCGGGAATCGGCGCCCAGAACCAGCCGGTTCCGCCGCTGACCGTTGCGCTGCCCATGAGATTGCAATTGATATCCCAGAGGTACACATCCCAGGTCAAGTTATCTAGATTCCACCGATCCACGCCGATGCCGACGATTGTCCCAGCCTCATCAACCGTGCAAATATTCGCCAGCGTGTTGGGCCAACCGGTAGTGCCGGGAGTTCCGATACCACTGTCGGCGACCGGATGGAGCGGATTGTCGCAGCCACCCCCGGTATTCTCGCCATAGCCGACCAGGTCCCAACGATTGGTGGTCGAGTTCCAGGTCCAGGTGCCCCAATAGTCGCCCCCCAGAGCGGCCACATGGTTCAGGGTAAAAGTGGTTGCATCATCAGCATTGAAATCGGCGCCGGTGATGTCGATATCGACAGCCAATGCTGTCGACGCCAAGGCAGAAACAGCCACGGCAACGGTAAAGAGACGCAACATAACGATCTCCCTCTGCGATGAGGTTGGAGTGGAGCCGGTCTCCTCTGACTCTGCCGCTGGGCAGTCTCTCAACGGCGCCCCCAAAAGGAAACCCGGCAGGCCCGGCTGCCGATGCGCCCCAAAAGACCCCGAGTCGCTCTGCGGCGCTCTGCATCGATAGCCGTCGTCTGTAGAATAACCCTCGGATTCGCGGCGCGCACCACAATCCCGATCGGGGCCGGGAACGCGCACTTTCCAATAGTGCGGCGCGGGGTATCGACACGCCGGTCCATCCGAACTTCGCGCACCTTATTCCGCGCGCAACGATATCTGTGGCCGCCGGTTGAAGACCGATCCTGCCGTGCAATCCGGGCCGGCCCGCGAAACGGTGCGGCCGGCCGGGAATCCCGCCCAATGCTCTGACATATCTGTCACATTGCGCCGGTTCGTGATCCGGACGAATTCCACCACTCCCTTTCATCTCAACACATTGCGAAGGTGGAACAAAACCTGCGTTACACAGTTGCGCCGGCGCGTCCCACAGCTCCCGCAACTGCTCCTCCGCTCCGGCGTCTCCGGCGGCGACAGGTGTTCCACCCCGGCCGGTGGTAGAGCGCAGGGACGCGCCGGCGGCCGCCGCGAGACGCGATGGCTGTCCGGCTCTGCCCTCTGTTTCTTCCGTTCAGACCAGGAAAGCGCCATGTCCAACCCCCCGCGCCTGCTTATCTTGCTGCCCGCCGTTGCGTTCGTCGCCGGCGCCGAAGCCAGTACCACGCCGCCCTCACCGCCGGTTCCGCCCGACCTCGGCCCCGGCTTGGCGGCGTCCGACCAGATTCGGGTTTTTCCCTTCAACGACCTCGGCATGCACTGCATGGACGCCGAATTCTCCATTTTCACGCTGCTGCCCCCCTTCAATGTGCTGAACGCCCAGGTGGTCTACCGCAATCCGAACGGTATGCCGATGGTGCTCGACGACACCTATTTCGACCTCTACTACAACCAGAGCAGTGACATCTTCGGCTCAGTGAATTCCCACAGCATCGGCAAGACCGACTTCTGGGACTACGCGAGTTCGCTCTTTGGCGAACCGATCCCGGAGGGGCAGGGGCTGACCGGTCTCTATCTGCCCGGCGACGCCCCCCAACCGGGCCCCCAGCCGATGGCCTGGGAAGCCGACCACGGCTGGTTCAGCGCCTTCGGCCTGCCGATGACACCGCTAGATGATGCCGGCCTGACCAACCCCTATCCGGTGTTGCGCGTCGCCGCGACCTACCGCCCGCGGGAGCGGGTGATGGCCAGCACGCCGGTGGTGGTTCCGGTGTCGCAGGAGACCAACTGCTTCAACTGCCACGCCACCGGCGGCATGGCCGCGGATCGGCCGGGGCTGCCCTGGTCCGACGACCCCGACCTGGAGGTGCAGACCAAGCTCAATGTGCTGATTCTGCACGATGCCGACAACGGCACCGATCTGCAGCACTCGACTCCGGTGCTCTGCGCCCAGTGCCACTACTCCGCGGCTCTCGACCTGGAAGGCACCGGCCCGACCGGCGATCAGATCGGCAAACCGACCGCGTCGCGGGCGATCCACTATTTCCACGGCACCCGCGAGGATGACCAGGGCAACCTGATCTTCCCCCCGGGCGGTCCGACCGAGCAGACTTGCTACCAGTGCCATCCCGGCCCGCAGACACAGTGTGAGCGCGGACCGATGCGCAGCGGCGGCATGGAGTGCGCGGAGTGCCACTTCAGCATGCAGTCGGTGGGCGGCGCCGAGCCGCTGCTGCCCGGCGGCAGCATCGACGGCCAGAACGACGGCCAGCCGCGCCGCCCTTGGGTGGACATGCCGCGCTGCCAATCCTGCCACACCGGCGACGCCATCAGCCATCTTTCTGGGCCGGATTATGTTGCGGCGCCGGGCGGGATTCGGTTGGCGCAGGCGTATCGCGTGGGGGACCCCTCCGCTTCGCCGATCCTGGCCGACAACAAGCGCTTCGCCGAGAATCCGAACACCCTCTACCGGT
>JALXCG010000885.1 GCA_026991065.1 Gemmatimonadota bacterium
TCAAAGTGTTGAGCGTTGAAACACCATCCCCTATCATCAAACAGGGATCCCGCTGGCATCGAACAGCGGTATCTTATGGAATGGATCATGAACGCATACACCGCCTGGCCACCCAACGGGAACGGGAATGGGAGGAAATCCAAAGCTACATTGACAGCCGTACTTGCTTGATGGCGTTTCTCCGGCAGGCATTGGACGACCCGGAAGCGTCAGAATGCGGCAGATGTGCCGTCTGTGTAGGCCGTCCCATCGTGGACATCACTATCGACCGCTCCTTGGCCATCGAGGCAGGTCGCTTTTTGCGCCATGCGGAAATGGTTTTCAAGCCGAAAAAACAAGTGGCGAGCGGCGCATTCCCAACCTATGGATTCAGGGGCAACCTGCCGCCTGGTCTGCAAGCCCGGGAAGGTCGCATTCTGTCGCGTTGGGGAGATGCCGGTTGGGGTAAATTGGTAGCCGATGACAAGCATGCCGGTCGTTTCCGGGATGAATTGGTGGAGGCGATGGCCGAGATGATCCAGAAACGTTGGCGACCAAACCCGGCACCTCGCTGGGTGACTTGCGTCCCTTCGCGAAGGCATCCCGTATTGGTTCCGTAACCGTTCACGGCCTTGCCCCTGCCAAGACCTGATTTTCGGGGATCGGCAGCCGGAAGGTGACTTCCCCCTGTTGCATGCCCTGGGCACAGATGGTCCGCAGGGTCTGGTAGACGCCAATCTCGAGCCGCTTGCAGGTCTCGACCACCGACAGGATCATGGGCCGGAAGCAGTCACCCCGGTGAGACTGGCTGAAAAAGCTCGTTTTGCGCCAGATGACATAGGGGCGCAAAGCACGCTCGGCGGTGTTGTTGGTCATCGGCACGCCGGGGTGGTCGAGAAAGGTCCAGAACCGGGGAAAGTCACCCAAAAGCTTGCGGCAACTGCGGCCGGTCTTGCTGTCGCCATGCCTTCGGGCGGCCTGTTCCAGTTCCCGCCGGAAGGTGTCTTTGAGGCAGATCAATCGCCTTCGGTAGCGATCGGTCCGATAACGGCTCTGCTGCCAGCGCTTGCCGCAGTGAACCGTCAGGCGGGCGATCCTTAAGAGGTGTTTGCCATCTTCTCCCGCCTTGCCCTTGCGCCCGGCAATGCGTTCCAGGTTGCGGATCAGGTGGGCCCAGCAGTATTGATGCTGCGCTTCCGGGTGATCGTTGTAGGCCCCGTGGCGGTCGGTGACCAGAATCCCCTGGAAATCACCTATCAGCACCTTGGCTGCCCCCTTGCCACGGGAGTAGTGGGTCATGAAGTAAGTGACTTCATCGGTCGTCAGAGTCCACAGCCAGTAGACGCTGCGCCCCCGGTAGTGCCGGGTTTCGTCGGCATGGGCAATCAGGGCCTTCCTGACCGCTTCGCCAATCTGGTTGTAGACCGGTCCCAGCCATGCCTGCAGGGGAAGCTGGCTCTCGCTGATCGCCCCAAGACTGAATTTCAATCCCCACTGTTCTTCCAGCAACGCTGCCACTTCCCGCAGCGATAGGTGATAGCGCCCGGTCATCAGCCCAATCCAGGCCATCAGACCCGGGCCCATCTGGCCAGTCGGCACTTCGGAGGGGAGCGCGCCTCGGTGTTTCCGACCGCAATCACAGCAGCGCCCTTCATAAATCCGGTGTTCGACTACCTGATAGCGGATCTGGGGCAGATCGAAGACCTGATGCGGCCGGTAGCCCTTGATCTCCACAGAACCGCCGCAACCACAGCGGCCTTGCGGATAGTGATGGCGGATCTCGTCCAGTTCCGCTTCCGACACCAACGCCCGCTCGTGCTTGACATGACCTGCCTGGGCGCCTTTCTTGCGCCCGGTCGGTCGCTTGCGCTTGCGCTCGGCCCGCTGCTTGGGACTGTCTTGGGAGGGCGGCTTGGAGGAATTGTCCGACCCGCAGGCCAGCTGCTCTTCCAACTCTTCCACCCGGGCCTTGAGCTGCTGAAACTCGCCCAGTGCCCGCCACAGCGCTTTGATCACCCGATGGCATTCTTCCACCGTCTCGGGTAACGGTGGCGGGCGGCTCAGGTCCAGCTCGAAATCTTTCATGCCGGCATTGTCTCGACTATTCAGTCACTTGGCAAGACCGTGAACGGGTACCTCGGCTTTCTTCTTCCAGCCTGGTTCGAGCTTGTTCAGCCAATCGTCGATCTTCGGATATTTTTTTCTCAATTCGTCGGTTTTGTCTTCTTTTCGAAGTTCCGTCCATCTATTGGCGATATCACGGATACGTGAGGAAAGAAACGAGATCAACGCCGTTACTCGCTCGTCGTCTTCCCTCAAGCGTTGGCGATCGCTGGTAACGATGTCTTCGTCACTGCTTTCGTCCAACCAATCGACCTCGACCTGGCCAGTAACGTAGCTTGCGAAAATACCGGCATCATGGAGTTTAGGGAGAATGTCTTCCTGAACCAGTCGTCCTCGACTCATCACCACGATGGAATTCAGGTTGCCCTCCGGGGTGGCAAGTTGTTTTGGGCGGTCCACCGTTCCGATCCAACCACGAACGAAACGTCCTTCTGGCCATCCTTCATCCCTGTCAGGGAGCTCGAAACGCTTCGTTCGTGAGGTGGGTGTTTCCACTTCGCTGCCTTTCAGGACCCAAAGATATTGAACGAACTTCAAATCATCCCGATCCTTGGAGGTAACTTCCATGTCGTTGACGAACACTTTGAAGTTCTCGCTTCCGATGACGGAGAAACGCCTGGCGAGTCGCCGACGGAGAGAATCGGGATTCGTATCACGTAGCCGATCTTTCAACCGGGAAAGGACGATGATCGTTCCATGATTTCCCAATCGGTCACGGAATTCAGGTTGGAGGGCCGGAGGATTATACTCGTCTCCCAAACCGGCTTCCATACGTTTCCTGAGATCGGCCACGTCGATTCTCAAGGA
>JALXCG010000886.1 GCA_026991065.1 Gemmatimonadota bacterium
GAGGGAAAAGGAAATCGACGCATCGTTGCCTTCGACTCCGGCGATCAGCTGCTGCCTTTCGCTGTCGAAAAACCGCTTCATGGCCATGGTTAAATCAAGCTCAACCGCCCCAAGGGCCGTGTCGAGGCGCTGCTCGAGATCTGTGCGCAGGGCGCGGTCGTGTTCACGCAAAAGACGCTGGATGCTTACTGATCCCCAAAAGATGATCGGAAAAACCGCAACAGCGACGATTGCGAGCATGAGGCGAACACGGAAGAGCCCCAGTAACCGTGGAATCCGGCGAAAATATCCACTACCCAGGGCGAGCAGAAGAGCGAGAACCAGGAAGACGGCGCCGTGAACTGCGACCGAATTCAGCGCCAGAGTAACGATGTCCCCTCGCAGCCCCACCGGCAGTCCGATCCCCAGAACCTGGCCATCCGGTTGCAGGGTCCAGTAGATGCGGTAGCTTCGGTTGTCCAGCAGTACTTCCCGCCATCCTCCCGGTCGACCGTCATGTACTGGGTCGAAGAGACCTTTGGTTTCCGCGGGTAGGAGATCACCAATCGGGGCATCGGATGCATTGGAATCAACCAAAACACCGTTGCGATAGCGAAGCACGATTGGGTCGGCCCCCCAACGGGAGAGACGATGAGTAAGTTCGCCGCTGGCGGACCCCACCAAATCCGGACCGTCCGGGAGAATTGCGACGCTCACCTGGCCGAGCGGCTTTCCGTCTGCCTCAACGTAGGCGGTCGCGACCAACACATCCCATTCTCTCTGCCCTACTCTGCTGACTGCACGCCGGGTGGTTATCCCTTCGGTGGAATCAGGGAGAGCCCAGATTGGCCCGGTAAGGTGCCCCGGCATGTCGATTCTGAACTGCGATACCAGGCGCCCGTCCACATCCCGGATCTGAATCTGGGAAGGACGACGCCCGAGAACGAGAGCCGACGCCATCCAGGCATGGAAGGCTGCACTGTCACCGGACTTCCCGCTGGCAAGGGCGCTCTGTATCTCTCCATCCGCGAGCATGTCGTCGACGACGCTTTCCAGAAGAGAGATGTCGAGGCTTTGGCGGTGCCACGTTCGGCGCGCCTGTTCTTCGGCAAAGTACTCATAGTCGCGCGCTTGCTGTCTCTGTAGTTCTGCAGCGCTGGCCAAGCCGACAAGGACGGCGGAGATGATCAAGGCTGGACTGAGAATCGAGCGATGCTCAAGCAGAGCCTGTGCAACAGGCCACACGACAAGAACCGCCAAAGCCAACAGCCATGCCGCGGGTGTCGCGACACCCGCCGCGAACAGTATGGTGACCGACAAAATCGGCCCCCGCGGTAGGTGCTCGCGCCGCTTGGAAAGCGCTGCCGAGAACAGGATCTGGGCTGCAACAATTACGATCAGTACGGCCGCACCAAAGAGGGCGACAGAAGCTCCGACTGCAAGAATCGCCGGATCCTCCAGGGCCGTAATGTCCACAAATGGCGGACGACCGGCGGCAGCTGCAAAAGCCGCGGTCCAGGATCTCCACAGAAACGCTGCACCTGCGACTACCGCCAATGCCAGAGGTGCGAAGATGAGGGGCAGCGATTCGGGCGTTTCTGAAACTCGCCGCACAAGTCGGTGGAGTCCAAGCGCGAGGCCAACACTGAGGAAGAGAAACGTGAGAGCCGCATCGCCGGGACTGCCCAGCAGTTGCCCCATTCGGGGGGGCCAGTCCGGCGGCAAGAGGACCGCGAACTCCACGGGATCCCAGATCGACTCTCCCGGAATCTGCATGTTTAGCAGAAGCAAACGCAGCAGCGCCAATACGGTCCACGCCGTGAGCAGGCCGCTGAAGCTCTCGTCATTGCGCACGAGACGAATCAGCAAGAAAAGTGCGAGCAAGCCGCCGAGGAGTTGGGTGCGGGTCTGGTGGCGAGGTCCCTGCGTTCGTCCGGGGTGCAGAGTGGAGAACGGCGGAAGAAGGGAATCCGGCAGAACCCAGGACGTCTTGGTAGTATCAATCGGAATGCAGAGCCGCGGCAGGCTCCAACCCTCAATCTGCGGCAAAGGCGGACGAATACCCGAGTCGTCAAAAGGCGCCGACAGCGTGAGCGGTCGGAGGACCTCAACCCCGCCCCCTCTTATTGGGAAATATGCGCGAACCACGCCCATCGGCTCGCCTGGCTCAATTCGAACGTGGGCGGTCGTGTCGATCGTGGATGCCTGATCGCCAAGCGCCAAAAGCGGCGTCCAGCCATTCCAAGCCAAAGCTTCACCTTGCCGATCTCGAACCACGCTGAGCACGGCATCCGCGGTGGAAGCTTCAGGAGCCAGAGACGCAAGGTCATCAAAGAGGGAGATTCGCTCTCCGGCTACAACGGCATCTCGCAACCAGGGATCGGTAGCAATCCACTGGGCATCTTCAATGGTGTGGAGAACGGCATCCTGAAAAGCGCCGCCGGGGCCAAGGATTTCATCGCGTGGTCCTGCTCCCATGAATCCCGCCACTGCAACAGCCAGGGCACAGACTCCTGCAAACCGTGGCATGCCGAGCGTGGATAACCCCGCAAAAAGAGCGAATGCTCCCCAAAGAGCCAGCCCCACCGGAAAATTCCCCGGCCAGGCCCAAGGAAAGAGAGAGAGCAACAGAAGTGCCGTTCCGACCCCATAAAAGGAACGACTGGAGCTTGAGGATATGCTTTGCAAGGAACCACCGGTAGCTAAAGAGGGTGCTCGCGGTCAACCTCAGCGGTATGGTGAACCAGCCCGACAACCCTCGCTAGAAGTCTGTCGCATATTGCCTTTCGAGGACTTAGCAACGCAGAGATCGGAGCAGGGACGAGTGCGGCGCGACAAGAAGACAATGCGCGACAGGCTCCTAAGGGCGAGATGCGGAGCGGATCTCATCTATAACCCACAACCCCGCCTCCTTGCGCAAGGAAACAACCAACCGGACGCGGTGCGAACCACCGTTGCGTTCATCAACATAGAGCCAGTCACAAATCCCGTGGGGTGCATCCGCGTGTGGACGATAGCGCTTCAGCGTGAATGCGCGGGTGTCGGTTCTAGCAAAAATCCGCTTAAACAGAAAACGCACCTGTGCCGGTCCATATTCGCCGGCCCGGGCAATGGCTCCCACATCAATCGAGACCCGCCGGTCTCCAAAGACTGAAAGCAGAGTCGGCAGATCTTCCCCCGCCCAAGCTTGGGAAAACCCGCTCAGTGTTTGGCGGGGGCTGGCTGATCGAGCCCCCGAATCCGGGGAGACTCGGGGCGAATGCTTGTTAGGCAGGAGGGACTTCTGCTGTCCGGTCACGGCCGGAGCACGCCTTGGTGATGTCGGTTGCGGCTGCGCGTTCCCTTGTGAGGGGTGTGCAAGAGCCACCAAGACCGCAAACATTCCATAGGCGCCGATGCGAAAGAGAAATCCGCTCATGCTCAATAGATAATGCATCCGGCCCCCATCCTCAACCGACGACAAACACTCTACGCCCGGCTCTTGGCTCGCGGCATCTTCACCGGTGCGATGTTTCGGGGCTTGTGTTGGTCCCACTCATAGAGCAGCGGGCTCGCCACGAAAATGGAGGAATAGGTTCCCACAATCACACCCGTGAAAAGAGCCATCGCAAAATCCTGAATCACCTCACCACCAAGGATAAGCAGAGTCGTAACCGGGAGTAACGTGGTCAGCGAAGTGATCACTGTACGGCTCAATGTGCGATTGATGGAGATGTTCAGAATGTCGATGTAAGGCTTCCGACGCATGAGCTTGGCATCCTCGCGAATGCGATCAAAGACGACGATGGTGTCATTCAGCGAGTAGCCGACAATGGTGAGCAGCGCGGCAACTACCGGCAAGCTGATCTCATGTCCGAGCAGCATCAAAGTGCCAACCACGACCAGGACATCGTGAGTCAGGGTTACGATGGCTGAGATGCCGAAACGAAACTCGAAACGGAAGGTGATGTAGGCAATGATCGCCAAGAGAGCCAGAGTGATTGCGGTAAAAGCCTGGCTCTTGAGTTCTGCCCCTACTTTCGGCCCGACCATGTCCGCGGAGAGCGTTTCCACAGTGGGGTCAATCCGTTCGCGAAGAGACTGGACGATCGCATTGCTGCGGTCTTCACTGGTTTCTACTTCTTCCACAGGGACTCGAATCAGAACTTCACGACCATCCCCCACCGTCTGCACTTCCGCTCCGTCAATCTGCGTCGCATCGATCGCCGCTCGAACATCCTCAATCGCCGGCGGTTCGGAAAAATTGACTCGCAAAGCAAGCCCCCCTGCGAAGTCAATGCCATAGCGAAGACCGCCATTCATGACTATGGAACTCATGCCAACGAGGATGATCAGGGCAGACACCACATAGGCGATGCGGCGCTTCCCAATGAAGTCAATGTGTGTGTTTTTGAATAGCTGAAGCATGGGTCGCTCTCTCGAATGCGCGGGCCGAAGGAATCAGATGCTCAGGCGGCGCAAACGCCCGGTGCTGTAAAGGAAATCGAAGGCGAGGCGGGAACAGTAGACGGCAGTGAAAACACTCGTGATGATGCCGATCATCAGGGTGATCGCAAAACCGCGAATTGGTCCCGATCCGTAGTAGAAGAGAATCAAGCCTGTAAGGAACGTGGTGATATTGGCATCGAGAATCGTGGTGAGTGCGCGCTCATAACCGGCTTGAATCGATGCGTAGACTGATTTCCCGGTGCGGAACTCCTCGCGAATCCGCTCGAAAATCAACACATTGGCATCTACCGCCATGCCCATCGTCAACACGATTCCGGCAATGCCGGGTAAAGTCAGGGTGGCATTGAACAGTGCGAGCGCAGCCAGAACCAGAATCACGTTCATCAGGAGAACGATATTGGCGATGACTCCGGAAGCGCGATAGTAGATCACCATGAATGCCACAACGCAGATCAAACCGAAGAGCCCGGCGTTGGTTCCGGCCTTGATGGAGTCATGTCCAAGAGTAGAGCCAACCGTCCGCTCTTCAACCACGTGGATCGGAGCCGGCAACGCCCCGCTGCGCAGAACCACCGCAAGGTCATTGGCTTCATCTACGGTAAAGCCGCCTTCAATCTGCGACCTTCCATCCGGAATCCGAACCCGCAAACTGGGCGCCGACCGAACCTTACCGTCAAGAACAATGGCCAACTGCCGGCCGGTGTTTTCGCCTGTTATCTGCGCGAACCGCTTCACATACTCCGGCTTGAAGGTGAGCGAAACAACCGGTTCATTAAAGCTTCGCTGATCAAAAGTCATGCTCGCTTTGGCAACAGCGGCACCGGTGATCTCCGCTTCTCTCTGCAGAAGATAAAGCGGCGCATAGTTTTGGAAGGAGTTGGCTTCCGCCTTTGACCCCTTGATCACACCAAGACGAAACTCCAGTTCATCCGGCATGATGTCCGCCACCTCGGGCATGGCAAGAATCGCTTCGACCTTCTCAATGTTCTCTTCCGGAACCGCAAAACTCAAGCTGCCATCTTGGTAGCGAAAGGTTTGTAGCAGATCGAGGAAGGGATGCTCGGTTGCCCCCTGCTCCTCAGCCGGCTTCTCTTCGGTGTCCAGGTTACTGAACAGAGCCTCCATCGATGAGTCTGCATCAGAGCTGCCAAGCGCCGCCGAATCGGTCGCCGCGGCGGCAACCGCCAGAGTGTCGGCAACAGAACCATCGCCTCCGCCATCTGCGGTTTTCTTTGCTTGCTGTTCGGCGACGATTTCATCAATCACCTGAAGCAGTTCAACCGTCCTGGATGATCGTGCAACCAGTTTGAATTCCAGAAAAGCGGTCCGACGGATGATATTCTTGGCTCGCTCCGGATCATCGACTCCGGCCAACTGAACCAGAATCCGCCCTTCACCAAGCGGCTGGATGATCGGCTCTTCGACACCAAACTCGTCGATTCGATTGCGAATTACCTCGAGTGCTCTCCTGTACGCATCGGCGGCTTCTTCTTCGGTCATGCCGCTGGCGTCCACCTCCAGCACCATGTGCATACCACCCTGGAGATCGAGCCCCAGAGAGATCGCGTTGGCCCTCATGCTTGCGTATGCATCCGGGTCGTTGGCCTGAAGTGCTGCCCGGCCATCCTCCCCCATGGCGCTCAGGCGTATGGTGGGCAAGAGCCCCAACACTGCGATGAGCAGCACGAAACCAATCACAACCAAGCGGGTCACGAGCTTCTTGTCCATCTATCGAATCCAGCCTCTCGTAGATCTATGTCTACTCGTCGCCGGCACTGCTGCCGGCTAGCAAACGTTTCATCTGGCTTACCGCCTCGTGTAATCCAGAGAACAGGGCCCGCGCGATAATCGCATGGCCAATGTTAAGTTCTTCCATGCCGTCGATCCTGGCGACCGGGCCGACGTTCTGGTAGTCGAGTCCGTGGCCGGCATGCAGATGCATGCCCAGGGAGCAGACACGATCGGCAGCGTAGCAAAGCCGATCAAGTTCCGCTTGAGCAGAAAGTGGGTCGGTCGCATTGGCATAAGCACCGGTGTGCAGCTCAATGCCGTGGACGCCGATCCTCCAAGCAGCGTCGATCTGCGCAGGCTCGGGGTCTACAAAGACTTGCACCTGAATTCCTGCCGCGCGCAGCATCTCTACCGCAGCACCGACTCGCTCTTCCGAGCCATGAATGTCCAGCCCACCCTCGGTGGTCAGTTCCTGCCGCCTTTCCGGGACCAGGCAGCAGTTGCGCGGCCGGACATCAACGGCGATGTCGATGACGCGTTGATCCACCGCCAACTCGAGATTGACCGGCACTGATGCCACGCGAACAATCTCCCGCAGGTCGTGTTCCTGGACATGCCGGCGATCTTCGCGGAGATGTAGAGTGATGCCATTCGCCCCGGCATCCTCGGCGACCTGAGCAGCGCGCACCGGATCAGGTTGAGTACCGCCGCGGGCCTGGCGCAGCGTCGCCACGTGATCGATATTCACACCGAGCCTCAGGGTCATGTCTGCTCCCCTCCGACAACAACCGATGCCGGGACCAGATTCCACACGCGGCCTTCGTTTTGCGC
This sequence comes from Gemmatimonadota bacterium, assembly GCA_026991065.1. Taxonomy (GTDB): domain Bacteria; genus JALXCG01. The sequence continues at coordinate 6,991 of JALXCG010000886.1, forward strand.
AAGTGTGTGAGCCAGAGCTTCATAGGTTCGGATTCGCGGGTGCCCGATGCCGATTGCTCTGCCCCGTGCTTCCGCGATCTTCGCGAGCCGTCCCAGATTATCCGAAATGGCCTCGGCATCGTCCTGCGAATCGAGAAAGATCGACGAGGCACCACAGGGAACCTGCCACCGCCGCGCCGCGCGCATGATCACGGAAGATGGGGTTGTGCGACTGTCGACAAAAAAGAGTGCGCCTTCTTTCGCAACGGCCTGCATCAAAGCACCAACGGTGATCGAGTCACCCGTTGCCTTCGACCCCATGTGGTTGTTGACGCCGACTGCGCATGGCACTTGCCGGAGATTGTCCCGCACAATTGCGGCAATCTGGTCGTCCGGCATCCCGGTGCAGATGGCACCCGGGCCAGGATCTTGACCTGCCAGGGCCTCCATCGGCTGGTGCATGATCACTTCGCGGCCCATTCGGTAGCAGCGCAGAGCGAGATTGCGGGCATGTGGACGCCCGGGAAGAACTCCAAAGGTCAACCCCGGAGACAGATCCAGAAGATCCAGCACCAATGGGCTTTCGTTGTGCCCTAGATCGTCAATAATGATCGCCACCTGCGGGAGATCTGGACCCTTCAGTTCGTCGGCGGCGCTGCTCTTTTCGGGAGGAGACAGTCGGCGCAGTTGAAGATCTAGAATCGGCCTCCCCCCATGTTCGAGACGCATCTCCAAGAGCCGCCCCAGCTTACTCAACTGGCAGTCTTCTATCGTTACGGACAAACCTCGCGCTGCTTGGGCGATGGCAAGATCTACACGGGTTAGGGAAACCGTGTCCGGCAGTGCGGCGCTCAGCAAACGAACGCCATCCTCTGTCGCGGACACCTGCGTGTGAATCGCGCTTGCCCCCACGCCAAAACGTTCCAGAACGGCGAGGATATGGGCCTCCAGGGCCTCCGCCACCGGAGTTGCTGGCTTCGGGTGACGGTTTCCCTCCAGGTGTCGGATTACTGCAACCCCCCCGATCAGCACGAGAAACAGCGTGTACGCCAACAACGCCGCACGGCGACCTGGTGGCCGCTGCCGGGATCTTTGGCTACGAACTGTTTGTGCGCGGCGCACCAATGGCTCTCCCTGGGGCTCTGGAACGCCCTCAGCCGCGGCAGAACGGGTGGTGTCCACTGGTCGCGGACACGCCCCCCAAGACCGCTGTGCGAAGGCGGAGGAAACACGCATTATATCGTGAGATAGGTCAAGGTCAAGCTCGACAGTCCAGAGCCGGATATCCGCCGGCGATGGCGGCCCTCCGGGTGTGACGCGCGACGGCCAGAACCCGGCGGAATGCAGAGGCCAAGCCGTGCCGCTACTTCAGCAAAACCAATTTTCTCGTTTCGCGCTGATTCGCCGTGGTCATAACGGCGAGATAGAGGCCACTGGCGACAGGCCACCCATTCATCGCTTTTCCATCCCATGAGACGGAATGCTCCCCGGCCGGCATGCGTCCCGACGCAAGACTCATAACCTTATGACCTGAAAGGTCATAGATGTTCAAACTAACCTCTTCCGCACGTTCCAGCGTAAAGCGCAAAGTGGTCCGAGGATTGAACGGGTTGGGTGAGGGGGGCTGTAGATGCGCGGTCGCCCCCACCCATGGCGTACCGCCACCGATGTCAGAGGCCAACTGGGTCTTGCATCCCACGGTGTTGACCAGCGCCGTGTCCCGGCCGGAATGAAACAGGAGCAGTTCCTGTTCATCCAGTAGAGCGGCAGGCTCGTTCACATCACGCGCGTCCCACAGACCGCGCCCGCCGACCCCGAGAATCGGGTTGCCGCCGTTGGGACTCCATTCGATGCCGTCCGCGGACCGGGCAGCACCGATGCGCAGCGTGTCGCCGTCAGTCCCTCCGTACCACATCACCCATTCGTCGCCGTCGCGCAGAACGTCCACAGTGGTCGTTCCAAACGACTCCCACTCAGCCCCCCCCTCATAGACCGGCCCAGACGGAGAAGTGGTCCAAAAAATACCATCGTCCGAGATCGCTCGACCGATCTTCCATGGCTGCGCGCCTATCGGTCCGTCTATACGGCCATCCGCTCGCAATCCGACAAACCACATGATGTAGCTTCCAGCTTCGTATCGAACAGCTTTGTATGCAGCGAAATCGCTCCACGCGGTCTGCCCGCTGAACACCGGAATCGCCGGGTTTCGACTCCACGAGCGGCCACCGTCGGCAGTGGTCGCCCGACCGATGCGATAAACGGCGCCATCAAAGCCGGCATAGTAGAGCACAAGGCTACCGTTGGGGTCGAAGTGCACATGCGGAGCGGTGACGCCGAGGGCATCGAAACTGCCCCCGCTCCCTTCGCGCAAAGCGGGTGTACAGGTGCGGTTCCAGCTTGCGCCCAAATCGATCGACCAGGCAAAACCGATGCGCAGTGGTCCATCGGGAGTGCCATCGAAACCGCTGTACCAGACTTTGAGGGTGTCGCCGTCCCGTACCGCTGTGGGCGCGGCGACCTCCTGGGCATCGAAACAGCCGGAGTTGCCAAGGTCGAGAGCCGGATCGGGCGAGCAACGAGACCAGGGGTCACCCGCTGTGACGAGTGGCTCGCCACCACCCCTTGTGGCCCAGTAAAGCCCCGCCGGAACGGGATCGCCCTGATCATCCCGACCGTTCCACACGACAGCGTCCCGATCACCGTCGACTGCGAGTCGGGAAACCACCACACGGCCGGAAAGATCGTGTATCTGAACCCACGCACTCTTGCCGCCGGGAATAACCGAAGCGGGGGGATCCAGTGGGGGACGAACCAGTGGTACAGCTGCCAGAGCGGCAGCAAGAAGAGTTGTAGAACCCATCGCGCAATCCAAGTTGAAGTTGCTGTTGGTGGAAGCACCCGGATGTGCGGAGAGGGGCCCGAGCACATCCGCCATAGCAACCTACATCAGCAGCCTCCTTGGCCGGTAAGGTCGACGATACGCACGATCTTGATTGCAGCGGGATCGGAAACGTCGAAACTGAAGATCGCGGGTCCGCAAGCTCGCTCCAGTCCATCCTGCCATTGCATTTCGATCTGCACAGTGTAGTTGATCTCGGCCCAGTCCGAGACAAGTGAACTCACGCAGTCGCCCTCTTCCCAACACACATCCTCTTGAGCATGCGCGACTGCGTCAAACCGGATGTCTACCAGGTCGGGAGAGTTGAATATCTGTTCCATCTGGGCGACATCTTCTTCTTTGGAGTAGAAATCAACCCCAACTTGATCGGCGTCGTCGGTATCAAGAAAGAACTGATAGTCGGGCGCCAAGCACTCCTCATACAGCCCAATATCCTGTGATTCCTGCGCCAGATCGAAATTGAACATCGTGTTGCTGATGCTGTCGAAGGGGCGAGGGTCAAGCGTCGGCTCGGCAGGACCGGTCTCTTCGGCTGGATCGAGCACACATCCGCCCAGGGTCACGCCCAGGAAGAGGAGCAAGCTGGGGGAAAACGCATATTTTTTCACACTGGTTCCTCATAGAAAGCCGGCACTCGCTGCATCACGTGCACACCAGATCTACCCGGGCCGATATGGGAGTCTGTTGCGCAAGGCAATACGGGACAGACTCCCAGTCCAGATGTGCTGTCTTTCAGAATAATGCGGGGGCGAACCACCGCCCAGCACTTCATCGCAGCGAATGCGGCATGAGCCAATACTAGAAAGGGTGGATGCCCGACATGCGGACATCCACCCAAAACTGGTAGCCCCTAGGGGAATCGAACCCCTGTTTGATGGCTGAGAACCACCCGTCCTAGGCCACTAGACGAAGGGGCCATTGAAACCACCAGTATAGCCGATGACCCAACCAGTGCGCAAGCACATGCACACTGCTCAGGAGAAAATGGCTGGGGAGCAGGGATTCGAACCCCGGCAACAGGAACCAGAATCCTGTGTCCTACCCCTAGACGACTCCCCAGCGGAGTATTTTGGCACGGTAGGACTGCCGGAAGGGAAATTAGCCGCGAGAGTGGTCCCGAGTCAAGCCCCTGGGTGGTTTTTCAGGCTGCCGTCTTCCTGAGGAAAAAAAACACCGCCCTCTGCTTTCTGAGAGGGCGGTGAATCTGGCGGAGAGGGAGGGATTCGAACCCTCGGAGGAGTTGCCCCCTCACTCGCTTAGCAGGCGAGCACCTTCAGCCACTCGGTCACCTCTCCGTGGCTCTATTCATCCATCCATGGTCTTCAATGCCGGAGCGCCCCGCCGCACCTCTTTTTCGGTTGCTCGCGGGAAATCGCACTGGCATACAACTGGCGGAGGGCGAGGGACTCGAACCCCCAAGGGTTTTCACCCGGCGGTTTTCAAGACCGCTGCCTTACCAATTAGGCTAGCCCTCCAGGCTACTTTTCAAGTCGCGAAGTAAGCAGTGTGCCGGACTGATCAGTCGATCGTCAAGTCTGGAGCGCGATTCTCTCTTCCTTTTCCGCTTTTGGAGCGCCCCACTCCCGGCGCAGCCGCCAACGCCATGACCTGAATCAGTGAATCTCGTCGTTCCACTCCTCTCCCGCATCAAGGATCTCCGAGTCGTCGTCTTCCCACAGCGCGGAGCGTCTTGCGCCGCGGGCGCGTTTCAGGATCGCTCCAACAACCAAGACAACACCCACGAGAGCCCACAACACACCACTCTCGCCAAGAACATCGATCAGATTAAAACGCGACCGCACCTCCCCCTTCCAAACCGCCGCGAACAGAGCCGGCGTAAGTCCCGTTCCTCGTTCCAGTGCGTCGGGAAAGGTTCTGCCCACCGCCAAATCGCTGAGAATCCAAGGCAGAGCCTGTGGACCATAGCGTTCTTCGATCCAGCGAATGGCATCGTAGCTTTCCGCATAAGCCAGTCTCGCAAGCGGTTCCGATGCCGGAAAAGAGTCGGCAAGAGCAGGGAGCGGCAAAAGGCGATCGAAGAGCGCAGCCCGGGAGAGCGCGAGATGCATGTCTGGCGAAGGAAGCTGGGAGCGGAACATCGCGTGCCCCTCGTCAAACCACCTCGGAATCGGCACTTGCAGCGATCCCAGGAGAACGTGAGCGAACTCGTGGCGGAGAACGCGATCAAGCTCTTCGGGTGTGCGTTCCCGAACATTCGAGTAGGCAATGATCACCAAGCGCCGGCCGGGTAGCGCGGCACCTGTCCCCCATTCCGGCACAAGGCCACCGGTTACCCACTGAAAAACCTCCTCGTCGCCGGCAAAGACGACATCCATCGCCCCTCCGGGATCAACACCCATTTCATTGCTCAAACTCAGCAAAACACTCTCTGCGCGCCGCTGTAGCCAAACAACAGGAAGTACTCGGTCGCGCGGAGTATAGACGGTCAGGTCGCCTTCGGTGTGGGCCGCGAATTGTTCCGCGAAATCGCTGCTTCCCGGGAGAACCGGCGGACCGGCAAAGGCAAGAGCGGTAAGAAGAAGTTGAACTCCCATGGCGGCCAGAAAATAGAGAAAGCGGCTGCTCCACGGGCCAGGCCGGTGTGGCCGGATCACGGGCGAAGGTCCAGTAGCGGAAATCACAAGAACAGCCAATTCCGCCGCCTCAGCGGCAACGCTCGGTTCGCTCGATAATTCCACCAAGAAGGACCTCCCGGTCGGCGGCATCGTAGAGCACCGCGCTCTGCCCGGGAGCCACCCCTTCAACGGGAGTCTCTGTTTCAACCCGAATGGCCCCGCCCGATTCCCTGATCAGCGTTGCGGGCCATGGTTCTTGGTGGGCCCGAACCTGCAGGTGCAGGCCGGGAATTCTCTCGGCCAAGGGCAAGGCAGCCAGTTGATTCACGTCGGTCAGCCAACAGGAATCGATTTTCAAACCCTCCCGGTAGTCGACCTCCACCGCACGCGATTCGGCATCGATCGCCTTTACATAGAGCGGTCTCTTTGCCGCGACGCCGATGCCTTTCCGCTGACCAACCGTAAAGCAGGCGATCCCGCGGTGGGTTCCGATCTGCTCTCCTTCCGGCCCCAGGATCGGCCCGGGGCGCAAGGCATCGGGTCGTCGCCGACCCACAAAAGCTGCATGTTTCCCGGGCGGCACAAAGCAGATCTCCTGACTCTCCGCCTTTTCAGCCGTGGCCAACCCCAACTTTTGGGCCCGCTGGCGCACCTCTGACTTGGTCATGTGACCGATCGGGAAAACCACTCGCTGGAGCAACTCGTGGGAGAGCCCCCAGAGAACATAGGACTGATCCTTGGCCCGATCGACGCCTCTCACCAGCCGGCGCTCCGCGCCCGCCCCTTCGACACGGGCATGGTGACCGCTGGCGATCGCCTCAACACCAAGAGCCTGAAAACGTTCAAGCAGCGCAGGGAATTTCACATGGGTATTGCAGCGAATGCAGGGATTGGGTGTTCGCCCGCGAGCGTACTGTTCAACAAAATCCTCGATCACCCGCTCCCGAAACAGCTCCTCCACATCCACCACATGGTGGGCAACGTCAAAAGCCTGAGCCACTGCTCGAGCATCCGCGATCCCCTCAAGCCCGCAGCAGGAGCGTTCTCCCGCCGGCTCATCGCCATAACAAAACGTGCGCATGGTTACAGCGATCACGCGGTGCCCGCGGGACACCAGTTCCGCCAGAGCCACCGAACTATCTACGCCGCCGCTGAGCGCCAGTAGGATCGTGCCGGCAGTCACCGCGCGGCTGCCAAAAGCCGCAGATCGTCGATTGCGGATACCATGCGATCCAGAACATAGTCCACGTCTGTTTCCCCATTGGAACGCCCCCAGGCCAGGCGCACCGTGTGGTGAGCTTCATCCGCAGAGAGCCCCATGGCGGTCAAAACGTGCGAAGGAGCCATTGCACCGGTGGTGCAGGCGCTGCCCGCGGAGATCGCAATGCCCTCCATATCGAGCATAAGAAGTAGTGCTTCCGCCTCGACATCCCGGATGGTCAGACTGGACGTATTGGGGACCCGCCCCTCTTGCGGCCCATTCACCCGCACACCATCGACTCTCCGCAGAAGCTCTCTCTCGAAACCATCGCGCAATGACTTGAGGCGCAAACACTCCTCGTCCAGGTTCGCTTTTGCGAGCTGCGCAGCGGCGCCAAATCCAACAATGCCGGCCGTATTCTCGGTTCCTGGGCGAAGGCCGCGTTCCTGGTTGCCCCCGTGATGCAGCGGATTGAGCTTCAATCCTGGGCGCAGATAGAGCGCCCCCACTCCTTTCGGACCGCCGATTTTGTGCGCGGAGATGCTCAACAGGTCAACCCCGAGTTGCTCCACATCGATGGGGTGCTTACCCGCCGCCTGAACCGCGTCCGTGTGCATCAGAATCTGCCGGCGCCGACATGCGGCGGCAATCTGCGCGACGGGCTGCAAAGCCCCCGTCTCATTGTTCGCCAGCATGACGGATACCAGTCCCGTGTCCGGCTCCAGAGCATCGACAATGGCTTCTGCCGAAACCACGCCATCGGCTCCTACCGGCACCACGGACAGCCGCACCAGCCCTTCGTGCTCCAGCGCTTTGGCCCCCTCCAGCACCGCGTGGTGTTCAATCGCGGTGGTGACGATGTGCGTGCCCGGGCGCAGTGCTGCAACCCCCCGCAGCGCCAAATTGTCAGCTTCGGTGCCACCGGAGGTAAAAAGCACGGTTGAGGGTCGAGCGCCGATGAGGGTCGCCACGTTCCGTCGCGCCTCATCCACCAGAACACGCACCCTGCGCCCCCAGCCGTGCGCGGAAGATGGGTTGCCAAAGTGCTCGGTCAAAAGCGGCATCATCGCCTGCAGTACCTCCGGCAGAAGCGGAGTCGTGGCGTTGTTATCCAGATAGACTTGGCGCTCGATCAATCAATCCTCAACTTCCACATCCAGCACTTCCAGGATGGTCTCTGGGGGCTCCTCGGTCCAGGAGGTCACCAACTCCTGAAGCTGCCTCCAGACCTCACCGATCCCCTCCTTGGTCACGACAGAAACCGGCACGACCGATTCGTGAGAGGGCAGCCCCAGGTCCCTTGCGATCACCTGCAGCGCAGCCCGTCGACGCGAACGCTTGACCTTGTCAATCTTGGTGGCGAGCACCAAGAATGGCAGGTCCATGTCGGCGAAAAGGGAACGCATCCGGTGGTCCGCCGGCTGCGGCTCATGCCGGCTGTCCACCAAGTGAATGATGCCGGCCAGATTGCTTCGTGACCTGAAGTAATCCGCCACGAGGCGTGCCCAGCGTGCACGCTCATTGCCCCCGGTGCGAGCAAAACCATAGCCAGGAAGATCCGCCAAGTGAAACCGATGGTCTACGCGAAAGATGTTCACGGTAGAAGTCTTCCCCGGCTTCTTGGAAACACGGGCGATGTTCTTGCGCTGGAGCAAGGCGTTGATCAAACTGGACTTACCCACGTTCGAGCGCCCCACAAAAGCGATCTCGGGCAGAAGCGGCGGCGGATAGCGGTCTCCCGCGCGCCCGACAGTGGCGAGCAATTCGACTTCACGCATAACAACGCCAATTGCTCACCGCTTGCCGCCCTACGCCTGCCGGCGCGACTGCCGGTCACGAACCGTGAAAATCGGGTCGGCCTTCTTCTCGATCACATCCTTGGAAATCAGCACCTCCGCAACATCATCACGAGCGGGAATATCGTACATGATGTCGAGCATGATGTTCTCCATCACTGACCGCAAGCCGCGCGCACCGGTCTCTTTCTTGCGGGCGATGTCGACCACTGCTTCAAGAGCTTCTGGAGAGAACTTCAGTTTGACATCTTCGAACTCGAAAAGTTGCTGATATTGCCGGGTCAGAGCATTCTTCGGCTCGGTCAGAATGCGCAGCATCGCGGATCGATCCAGCGGATAGAGCACGGTGTGAACGGGTAGGCGCCCCACCAATTCCGGAATCAGCCCGAAGCGCAGCAGGTCATCCGGCTCCAACTCTTCCAGCATGACGGAACGATCGATCTTGTCCCGCGGAGTATCAGACCTGGAACTCGGGCCCGCTCCAGAAAAACCAATCGTTCGCTTGCCCACTCTGCGCTCGATAATCTCTTCGATCCGGTCGAACGCACCTCCGCAGATGAACAGGATGTTCTTGGTGTTGATCTGGATGTACTCCTGCTGCGGGTGCTTGCGGCCCCCCTGCGGAGGGACATTCGCAGAAGTACCTTCGAGCAGTTTGAGGAGCGCTTGCTGCACACCCTCGCCGGACACATCGCGAGTAATCGACGGATTGTCGGACTTGCGGGCAACCTTGTCGATCTCGTCAATGTAGACGATGCCAACTTCGGCCTGTGAAACGTTGTAATTGGCGGACTGCAGCAAACGCACCAGGATGTTTTCAACATCCTCTCCGACATAGCCCGCCTCGGTCAGCGTGGTGGCATCAACGATCGCAAAAGGTACCTTGAGTGTACGGGCGAGCGTTTCGGCGAGCAGGGTCTTTCCCGTGCCGGTGGAGCCAACCAGCAGGATGTTGGCCTTCTCCAACTCGACCCCACCCTTGAGCGCCTTGCTCGGCATGATCCGCTTGTAGTGATTGTAAACGGCAACGGCGAGGGCGCGTTTCGCCCGCTCCTGGCCAATCACATACTCATCCAACGCGGCCTTGATCTCGTGCGGCTTGGGCAGTCCCTCCGGACGAATTCTGCTTTCATAGTTCATATCCTCCGCAAGAATCTCGTTGCAGAGCTGTATGCACTCGTTGCAGATATAGACCGAAGGACCGGAAACAAGCTTGTCAACGGAGTCCTGACCCCGGCTGCAGAATGAACAGCGCAGGTTCCCCTGCCCTCCGGTGTTGCGACTCATGACTGGACCACCTTATCCGCGGCTACTCGCCACTCTCGCCGTCGCCATCATGCGCCGGCCGAATAATCTCATCGATCAGACTATATTCCTGAGCTTCCACGGCGCTCATGAAGAAGTTCCGATCCGTGTCTTTGCGCACCTGTTCGGCGTCCTTGTTGGTATGACGCGCCAGTATCTTGTTGAGTTCCGCACGCACTTTGAGCATCTCGCGAGCGTGAATCGCAATGTCCGAAGCCTGACCACCAATGCCGCCGACCGGTTGGTGAATCATAACCCGAGAATGCTCAAGCGCAGTACGCTTACCCGGCGCGCCGGCGGCCAGAAGAATCGCGGCCATGGATGCCGCCATTCCCATGCAGCACGTGGCTACATCCGGCTGGATGTACTGCATGGTATCGTAAATCGCCAACCCGGAAGACACCAGTCCGCCAGGAGAGTTGATGTAGAGGCTGATGTCTTGGTCTGGGTTGTCCGCCGCACAGAAAAGAAGCTGTGCAATGATGGCGTTGGCAACGTCATCATCAATCGGTGTGCCCAGGAAAATGATTCGGTCACGAAGTAGCCGAGTATAGATATCCATCGGCTGATCGCCACGCGACGTCCGCTCCCAGACTCCCGGAATTCGATTGTAGGCCTTCATCTGCTCTCCTCAACGGGACGGATCGCCAGCAAGGGACGCGACCCCAGATTAGGATTCTTCAGTCATCTCTGCCAGGTCGAAGAGCATTTTGAATGTCTTCTCTTCCAATAGGTCGTCGTGGATGCGGGAGAGCTTGCCCTCCTTTTCCAGCGAAATGCGCATCTTCCGCGCGGGCAGGTTGTTGGCCTCGGCAACACCGGCAATCCGGGCATCCACCTCTTCATCATCGACCTCGATCGACTCGGCCTTCTGGATGGCCTCAAAAAGCAGGTGCTGCCGAATAAGCTGTTCAGCGGCCGTTCGATTCTGCTCACGCACGGCTTTGGGATCAAAACTGGCGGCGCGGCGGGGGTCCTTTTGCGCTTCGACGGAAGCGGCCTCAACGATGTTGTCGAGATAGTGCTCAACCATCGACTGGGGCAGATCAAAAGGATTGCGCTCGATCAGTGTCCGCATGAGCTGTGCACGCATCGACTGCTCGATTCTTTGAGCTGCTTGCCTTTCAAGGTCAGCGCGAATCACGTCACGAAGAGCGTCAAGATTCTCGAAATCGCCAAGTTGTTGGGCGAATTCATCATCCAGGTTGGGTAGTTCCTTGACCTTTACTTCCTTAATCTTGAGGGAGAAAGTCACACGCTTGCCGGCAAACGCGGGATCCCCCTCATCCTCGGGGAATTCAACGACCACTTCACGCTCATCTCCAACCCGAACACCGCGCAATGCTTCATCAAACTCGGGGCGGGTCTGCTCATGCCCCACCGGAACCGAAAGACCCGTTCCGGAACCCTTCGGGATGCGAAGCCCGGTTTCATCGCGGGCAACCTGATCCATGACAACAAGATCTGTAGGCTGCGCCTCGCGATCTTCAACGGCCGTGTAACGCGCATAACGATCCTGGACCGAATCCAGTGCTTTTTCCACGTCCTCGTCGGTGACCTCGATCTTCGGCCGGGTGATCGCCACGCCCTTGTAGTCAACGAATTCAATCTCTGGTTTGACTTCGACCACAGCTTCGATCGCCATGGGAGCACCAACCTTGAAATCGATCTTGTCGATCTGCGGATAACTGACCGGTTGCAGATTGGTCTCTCTCAAAGCACTGCGATAAGCCTCTTCGAGCAAGCGCTTGACCACCTCTTCCTGAATGCGGTCGCCAAAAGACTTCTCCACCAGACTGCGCGGAACCTTGCCTTTGCGAAACCCGGGCAACGTGGCATTCCGCTGGAACTTGCGGGAGACTTCGTCGTACTCGCGGCTGACTTGGTCGGCCGGTACTTCGATCTGCATTCGGCGTTTCCAGGATGGCTCCTGAATTACTTCCACGTGCACGTCAATTCCTCGTTTAGAGCGCACCACAAGACCTGTGAGCGGCGGTCGACCGCCACGGCTTTGCGGCTTGGATAGAGTAGGCTGGCCTGCGGCGGGACTGGGCTACCGGAGGTGATCCTCCCCACCGCCCGAGACCCAACCTCCGATCATGGTGCGAGAGGGGGGACTCGAACCCCCACGGGTTTCCCCACCGGAACCTAAATCCGGCGCGTCTGCCAATTCCGCCACTCTCGCTTTGTCCTCCTTTGATCCCCGCCTGTTGACCGGCTCGCCCACAGGAAGGTCTCAAAGGTCATTCAGCCCCCGGCCGGAACTGGCAAAGCAAGCAAGAAACAAGCCGGGAATATCGATTGAGTCCGGCAGTCTCTCACTTGAAAAGGGGGCTGGTCAAGCCTCGATCCACCACCAAAACCCGGTTTAGGTCGTTGGCTGCGGGACTAACTCCTTGCAGCACGATGAGATGCATCCATCGCCGCTCCCTTGCCGGCAGTTGGGAGGAACCAAAACCGATGCGGTGGCCCGGAGCGACAAGCTCCTAGACCCAACACCAGCAGCAAGGGTCAGCCCTTGTCGGGGCGCTCCTCATACCAAGCGGCATTTCCGGAACCACCATAGGCACCAATATCGGAGCGCGGGCTGTTCGGAATGCCCGCGGGCCAGCGCGGATCTGTTTCGCTCAGAGCATCTTCGACAGCAGGATCGCCTTGGTCAACGCAGGGAGACAGGGGGATATACGTATCTCCACGCCAGCGACCTATGGGGTTGGGGACATGCTCGAAGGGACCCAACAATACAAGAGTCGGGGCCAGGTGTAGGTTGCCGCGACCGCTCCAACCGGCCTGCACATCACTGTAGGAAACGTCAACGGTCGCTTCGTCCAGGTCGATTTGATCGGGTGAATTGGACCACAGGATGGTGTTTCTGACCGTGAATTCGTGATCGAAAAGGCAGATGATGCCGCCACCACTCTGACCCGCGGAGTTGTCAATGATGGTGCTGTTGAAAACAACCGTGGCGGCGGCGAGATAGAGCCCGGCCCCCGTCTCGCCGGCGAAGTTCTGAGTCACGATGCAATTGCTGATCCGAACCGGGAAGCCAGTCCCCCCGAGAGTCTCTATCTGAATGGCGCCCCCGGAGCCGGTCGCGGTGTTGTCGGTGAAAGTGCAAGCCAGACAGGACATGGAATTGCTGGAGAGAGATGCTATCGCCCCACCATCACCATTCGTGGTATTGCCGGCAAAACGACACCGGAGGAATGCCGGGCCGCTGTTGAAAATGCAGTAGACGCCCCCCCCAACCTCTTCACCATGATTGGAGCGGAATTCGCAATGATCGAGGGTCGGGGTGGAGTTGAACTGACAGTACATGCCCCCCCCTCGCGAACCGCTGACATTGCCCACGATTTGGCAATCGACAAGGCTCGGCACCGAGCCTGCTTCCATGTAGATACCGCCACCACTGAATTCAGCTTGGTTGGCCTGAACCACGCAGAGCCGAAGATCCGGCGACGCCTCCCGGCAGTAGAGTCCGCCCCCGGATTCTGCGCTGTTGCGACTGATGAGGCAGGCCGTGATTTCCGGAGAGGAGCGGTGGCAGTGAATGCCAGATCCGTCGTTACCAACTATGGTACAGTCGTTTATCTTCGGCCGTCCCCCTGATGTGACGAAGACGCCTGCACCCAAACCATTGCCGCGATTGGCACGGATCAGGCAATGAGAAATGGTCGGCTGAGATTGATTCCGACAGGTGATGCCACCACCAACCCGGTCCGGCAGGAGATGGCCGGAGCCGCCGGTGATTGTGACACCCGTGAGAACAGCCGTAGAGTCTTCTGCGCTGTGGAAATCAAAAACGGTTCCTTGATAGTCACCGTCAATCACCGTTGCGGCGACTTGCTCGGGATTCTCGGGATCGATGCCGGAAACACGGATGGAAAGGCCTCTAAAGTCAATGGAGTACTCAACATAGGTGCCCGGGTCGATCAGAATCTCATCGCCGTCAACGGAAGCATTGATGGCTTCCTGGATCGATGAATAGTCTGCCGGAACGCGAAAGGTAGCGCCCATCGAGTTTGGTGCATCAAGCCCAAGGGTCAGTGCTGGAATCACGAGCAATGCACGGCGGAGCGTCCCCCAGCCCTGGAGTCTCTGCTGTTTCACTAGATGTCGTCGCATTTCGTGGAAACCGTGGATCTGGACAGCCAAAAAGACCTCTCGATATTCAAGAACTTCTCCCTGGCGCCGATCCGGCGTCCCCCAAGCGGTTCTCTGCGCGAAGAATAACCTCTTTGGAGAGCGAAAAAAAGAGGGAGACTGTGCCATTCAGTGGATCACCGTCGGCACTCTGAGTCCGGGAGCGGCTGCGAGTGGCAGCAGGAAAAGAACTACACTGCTCCCATGCAACGCAAGCAGGCATCTTCTCTCAAGCTCCTGGTCGGAACCTCCGGCTATTCCTACGCGGATTGGGTCGGCCCGGTCTATCCTCCCGGTATCCCCCGGTCTCAGTGGCTCAACCACTACGCCGATCGCTTTCGGACCGTCGAGATAAACTCAACCTACTATGGCGTGTCCAAGCCCTCCACCTACGCTCGGATGCGAGCGACGGTGGGAGAGGATTTTGTTTTCAGCGTGAAGGCACCGGGAACCCTGACCCACGACCGCTCTGCCGCACCGTTGCCGCTCGTGCGTGACTTCGCCGCCGGCGTGGCTCCGCTGCGGGCCACAGCGGTGTTATTGCAGTTTCCTTTCTCCTTTCACTATGAACCTAAGACCCGGATCTATCTGGCGCGACTATTGGATGCCTTCGCGGAGCAGATGCCCCAGGTACAGCCCGTGGTAGAAGTACGTCATCACTCCTGGATCCAGGCATCTTTCCTGGCGGGATTGCGAGCCCGCGGTGTGGCCTTCGCCAATGTTGACCTGCCGGCGTTGCGGGGATTGCCTCCAACCACGGGGGCGGCAATGACAGCAAAACTCGGCTACGTGCGATTGCATGGCCGCAATGCGGCCAAGTGGTGGCGGCACAAGGAGGCCTGGGAGCGTTACGACTATTCCTACAAGCGCGAGGAACTGAAGATCTGGGTGCCCCGCGTGCGCCGGATGCTGGCTGCGGCGGAGCAGGTTCTTGTTTATGCGAACAACCACTTCCAGGGGCAGGCGGTAGCAACGATCGAGTTGCTGGAAGAACTCTTCGAGGAGGCGGAGATCACCGCAGGATGACCAGGCGGCGTAGATCATCGGTGTGCCCCGCCCGCAGCCGAACCCAGTAGACACCGGAAGGGACAGGCGCTCCCCGAGCGGTGGTGCCTGACCAAACAAACTCGTGCCGACCAGCGGCCAGAGAGCCATGTTGCAAGCGCCGCACCATCGCTCCAGCCAGGTTGTAGACCGAGATCTCCGCATCTCCGACTGCCACCGGAACCTCTACAGCAATATGCACCTGTGGGTTGGCTGGAACCGGGGCAGGCGGAAGAAGACGCGGGGCACGGCCAGGATCGGATGATCGACCAGGGGCAGAATCCGGTCCCGTGATACCAACGCTGCCGGAGAGATAGAGTTCAACATAGAGATCACCACTGAGGGCCGGTTTCTCTACGGTCTGCCACGTATCGCTGTCGCACACGCGAACCCAATGACGCCGAAAGCTACCGGCATCCTGTTCCCCATCAACGGCAATTGACTCGCAGTCGGGAAAGGGCAAGGGCTGGCGGATAACCACGTAGACCGGATCAGACAGCAGCGTGGTACTGTCCGGCAGAGGAATCGCCACGAAACCGTTGCCGCCACGAGCAACCACCGCGCGACTGTACTCGATCGCGGCATCCGGAGCACCGTCGGCATCCGCGCCGATCAGTTGCACTTCCACCACTTGCTTCTCGTTGTCCGGCCAGCCGCCCCAGAAATTGACCCGCACAAGAGAAGCGTTCAACCCCAAATAGTCCGCCACATCGAACCGCACTGCCCATTCACCGGCGTCCTCGAGTGCATAGGCATCAGCCGGTTGCCCACCTTCAAAAGCCGCCAGAACCGCCGAGGTGTCCCAGGTGGAGTGGACCAGGAAGGAGCGAGAAACCGGTTCGATGCCGGAAGACGGTAGAGCTGTAGCGACAAGGTCGTAAAGCCCGGGCCGGGGTGGAACCCAAGAGTTGAGGCGAGCCACCTCCTGCCCATGGCCGGCGATCACCACCGAGTCCGGCGGCGAGAGATCATAGATCGTACCGTCGGCGCGAGCGGTGACGGTTGCCTGCAGGAAGGTAGAACGCTCCGACTCGGCGGGATTCCCAAGCAGGATCTCCGGCGTCAAGGTGGCACCCCGGTGAAGGGAGAAGTCCGGGGAGCGAACCTCCAGCGCCGCGATTGGCGACTCGTTCGCGGGCCGACGAATCAGTAGACCTTCGCCCGCGTGCGGGGCGGAGGCCAAAGTCCAACCATCCAACCCGCGAGCATCGCCCATACCAACAATCCACTCGTCCGGCAGGATCGCCGGCAGAGCACGCCAGATGAACCGAATCTCCCCACTTGGGTAGAGACGAGCCTGGAGGGTGTAAGGACCTTGTCCGCCGACATCCGTCAGGCCATGCCATTCCACCACCGCGGAGTCGGCCGTGGCGTGAAAGTAGATGCCGCCCGCACCGACAACCAGATCGGCCCAGAACGGTGCCAAGGTCGCGTGCGGTTGAAGAATGCATGGAAACGGGGTGGGCCGAGCCCCCACGTATGACCGAAGATTGGATCCCTGCAGAGAGAGAAAGCCGTTCACGCCCACAGCCAAGGTGTCATACATGGAGTAGTAAAAGGGAAAGCTGAACGGCAACACCAGATCACGCACCACTGCGTCATCATGGAGCGGGTTCAAACGCCAGGACAGGCTGTCGATCGCTCCCCCGCCGGCATCGGTAAAAGACACCCTCTCACTGCCCAACAGATCGTCATCCCAGGGCCCCGCACAGGGTTCGCAAGACACTCCGGCAAGCGCCGCCGGCGCGGAGGTGCCATCACCGAAGGCTGAACGGAGCAGCAGACTCGAATCCTCTCGGACCGACGGCGGGTTCTCCGCTGCCTGCTGCCGTGAAACCAGGCGGGGAGACGTGCCGGCCAGGAGAAACGGCACCAGGAGCGCGGGAAAAACTGCGGACATCATTCGCTCCCCGGGTAAGGATGAGATAGGGCTCCGCCACATGCTTGGAGGGTGTCGAGGGCGGGCAGAGGAACATCCCCGCCGACCGGCCAGGTAATGAGTCGCCGCAGAATGACACCCACCTGCATCGCCTCGCGTGGAGAAAGCTCCCGGCCGGCCCGCGGATCCACAATCCGGCCGGAGGCTCCCGCCAATGCTAGCAGCGTGGAGAGAATCGACCGGGAAAGGGGTTCCAGCGCCGCGGGGTCGGACCTTCCCGCACAGCTTCTGCAAACCGTTCCTCCCGCCGAAAGCGAGAGCGCAACGAGATCCACCGCCGGGATGGCGACCGAAGTGGCGCCGCGATCCGGAGCCCTCTGCCCCCCTCCTGCCGAATCACCGGCGCCGCATGCAACACAGCGATCGAGAACCGGCAGATGCCCGGAGAGAGCCAGGGTACGGAGCGCGAACCACCACAAGAATACTCGATCCCCGGCCTTGCCGCGATCCAGGGCAGCCAGCCCGGTCGCCAGGTGGTTGTAGAGTTCGCCGCCTTCAGCATAGTGCAGGCGCACAATTTCCAGTAGAAAGAGGGCGCGCAGCAAGCGTTCCAGATTGCGTCGAAAGGTAACGTGGGCATCGATCAAGTCGGCCTGGTAAACCACCGGAATACCATCGTCGGCAAAACCCCGGGCAGACAGGATCAGTTGGCTTCGGGCGGTTGTGTCGAGGGCGGCGCCGGTGCGGCGAAAATCTTTCAGGGCACCGCGTGCACGCACCACCCTCTTGCCCCGGCTGTCAGTCAGAATCGTAACCAACAAACTGGTTTCGCCGACGGGACGGGATCCGCAGACAATGCCTTCAAGCTCTACCATCATGCGCGGCCATCCGTCAGTGATTCACCAGGCCGAAAAGGATCGTAGCCAAACTGAAATAGAGCAGAATGCCAAGCACATCGTTGGCCGTCGTGATGAATGGACCGGTGGCCACGGCCGGGTCGATACCGATGCGATCGAGAAGCAGCGGAAGGCTGGAGCCGATCACGGACGCGGAGCAACCAACCCCCAACATGGCCAAACCAACAACAAGCCCCATGCCGAGATCGTGAAACCACAAGAACGCAACCGACGCGGCCAGCGTCCCACACACCAAGCCAATGGTCATGCCGACTCGCAGTTCCCGCAAGATCGGCCTCCATACGCCGGAATAGGAGAGATCGCCCGTCGTCATCGCACGAATGACGATGGTCGACGACTGAATCCCGATGTTGCCCCCGAGTGCCGCCACCGCCGGCACAAAGAACGCCAGCCCCAGGGCGAGTTTCAGTATGCCCGAAAACATCGACATGAAGTACCCGGATGTGAGCCCGCCGGCCAGCCCCACGATGACCCACGGCAGACGCACTTGGGCGATGCGCAAAGCGGAACGCTCCGCTACCTCGCGACTGCTCGATCCGGCCATGCGAAGAATGTCCTCCGTGGCCTCGTCGGAGATCACATCAATCACATCGTCGAAAGTGACGCGCCCCACCAAGCGCCCGTCCGCATCCACCACCGGCAACGCAACCAGGTTGTAGCGAGCCATCAATTGCGCCACCTCTTCCTGGTCCAGATCCACGTTGCAAGAGACCAGGGGTGCCTGAATCAAAGCCGACACCGGCGCATGCTTGGCGGCCGTCACCAGACGATGCAGGGGCAAGCGCCCCACCAAGCGGCCTTCCTTGTCGATCACATAGACCACAAAGACATCGTCGTGCGGAGTCTGCAATCCACGCAATTGCCGGATCGCGTCCTCGGCGGTTGCGTCGAATGGAACCGTGACCACCTCCGGGGTCATGATGCCGCCGGCTGTGTCTTCGCCATAGTCCAGAAGCTTGGTGACGAGCTGCTTCTCCGGCTCGTCCAGATCTTCGAGCACCGCCCCGCGCTGGGTTTCGGAAAGAGCGCCGATCACATCCGCGGCGTCGTCCGCGGCCATGGTTTCTACCGCTTCGCTGATGCTCTCCGTGCTCATCTCTTCGAGCACATCTTCCATCGCCTGGTCGGAAAGCTCAGCCAGGGCATCTCCCGCCTCCTGCCCCTTGAGCGCACTGAGGATTTGCGATCCATCCTCGGGAGAAACCGATTCGATCAGATCCGCAACATCTTCGGCATGCAAGGAAGCCAGCAGGGCGCGAAGCGCCGCAGGATCACCTTGATCGAGAGCGTGACGGATTGCATCACGGGAGGGGGCGGGCGAGGGGGTCGTGCTGTCCATCCGCCCAGCTTAGCGCACCCGGGACTCGGTACTCAGCTGTTCATCGCCGCGGGACGCTCAATCCGCAGAAGTTGAACCGAGCGCTCATTCGATTTCGCGACCGTGATGCGCACATCCGCAACCGCCAGCGTTTCCCCTTTAATCGGAATGCGCCCCAACGAATCGATCACATAGCCAGCCAATGTCTCGTAATCGCCATCCGGCAGGATTAGGCCGATATGCTCTTCGAGAGCATCCACATCAATTTGCCCGTTGGCCATCCAAACGCCTTTGCCGACCGGGCGCAAGAGATCATCGGGAACATCGTGCTCATCGCGGATGTCGCCGACCAGCAACTCAAGAAGATCTTCCAGGGTCACAATCCCCTCGGTGCCTCCGTGCTCATCCAGCACAACCGCCAGGTGCTCGCGCCGTGCCCGAAGCTCCTCAAGCAGCTGCGCAGCCTTTTTTTGCTCGGGGACAAAAGGAACACTGCGCAGGTTCTCGCGGAGCCGAATCGGCCCCTTGCGCGACGCCAAAAGCAGATCCGACGCATGAACGACGCCGATGATATGGTCGATATCGCCCTGGTAGACCGGCAGACGCGAAAAGCGCCCGCTCGACAGCACATCCAGAATCTCCTCTTCACTGACGTCGATGTCTATCCCCACGACCCGGGTGCGAGGCGTCAGAGCCTCTTTCACCGTGGTCTGACGAAACTCCAGAATGCCGGAGATGATCTTCTCCTCTTCATCAACGGCCCCGGTGTCATCTTGTGGGCTGAGCAGATCCACCACATCTTCCCGGCGCAGGGTCGGCCGTGACATCTTGGTAGGCAGGCGCAACAGCTTGCGCACGCCCCGCGAAAGCAGTTCCACCACCCACGCCACTGGATGCAACGCCCAGTGCGCCACGCGCAACGGTCCGATGGTCCAGAGAGATGTGCGATTCGGATAGTGGCTGGCGATCGACTTGGGAATGATCTCCGCGAAGATCAAAAGCGCCGGCGTCACCACCGCAACATCGATCAGGTGCACCATTGCTTCCGCATTGCTCTGTTCGCCCAGATTGCGTTCAAGCAGATAGGCCGCCAATGCCGTGACCGCGACAATCGCGATGTTGTTGCCGACCAGAGTCGTGGTCAGGAAGCTCTGCGGATCTTCGGTATAGGTCTCAATCGCTCTCGCCAAACGTGCGCGCCGCCCCTTGCCCTCGGCCCAGGCGCGGATGCGCAATCGATTGTGACTGGTAAACGCGGTTTCCGCACCGGAGAAAAAGAAGGCCGCGGCAAACGCAAAGGCGATCAGCAGGATAATCATGCTCCCTCTCCCTCGGCGGGAATGGCCCCTTTCACTTCTGCCGCCTCCACCTCTTTGGCCATCTTCGTGGCCCCATCCGCGGCGGAAGGCAATGGATGGTCCTCCGGTAGAACAATTCGCACGCGGCGAATCCGATTGCGCACCACTCGCTCGACCGTAAGAGTCAGCCCGCGCACCGTAATCGTTCGGCCCACCCGCGGAATCTCACCGATCTGATCAAGGATCAATCCCCCGAGCGTGTTGTACCCATCACCCTCCAGATCCACGCCGACCAACTCCGAGAGATCATCCACATTCATTCGCCCGTCCCCAATGATGGTCCGCGAATTGACCACCTCGTGAAGAACCTCCTCGCGGTCGTGCTCATCCCATATCTCACCAACCAACTCCTCGAGAATGTCTTCAAGAGTCACGATGCCGGAGGTGCCCCCATACTCATCCACAACCACCGCCATCTGCGTATTTCGCTTGCGCAAGGACTCCAGCAGATCGAGAACATTCATCGCCTCGGGCACAAAATATGCGCGGCGCACCATGCGCTCCAGCCTGAACTCCTCTTCGCGGTGAATGAAGCGCAGCAGATCCTTCGCATGAACAACACCGATCACTTGATCGATCGATTCGCGATAAACCGGCATCCGCGAGAAGCGTGTCGCCGCCAACAGATCGAGCAGTTCCGCGTGCCCGGTCGAGACCTCGACCGCGGTTACGTCGAGCCGCGGAACCATAATCTCGCGCACCAGCGTGCTGGTCAGCTCAACCGCGGAATCCAGGAGTTTCCGCTCCCCGGCATCGATCAACCCCTCCTCGTCACTGAGGCGCAGAACCGTGCGCTTCTCTTCCGTCGAAGCCGACGTAGCCGCGGGCGCCAACTCACCGAAACGGGTCAAATGATAGAGAACACTGATGAGCGGGGCGGTAAAACGAAAGAAGATCCGAACGGCCGGCACAGTGACCGACGCGAAGCGACCGGCGTTGGCCAGGGCAACCGACTTCGGCGTGACTTCGCCCAAAACCAGAAGAACCAACGGCATCAAGACAACCGTCGCGGCAACCGCCACCCACGAGGGAAAATCGTAGAGGTCGCAGACCCGCAGGGCCAAGCCGACGGCCACCGAAGAGGCCGCGACATTCACCAGGGTATTGCCGAGCAAAACGCCCACAAGAAAGCGCCGGGGATCGGCAACCAGCGAGCGGATGGCCGCACTCCGCTTGCTTCCGCCGGCCTCCTCCTCGTCATCCACGCCCATGGCCGAGAGTGTCATCAAGGCGGTTTCTGTTCCGCTGAAAACAGCGCTCAGTAGCAGCAGAACCACGATGCTAAAAAAACTCAGAAGCAGAGAGGCTCCGGTGCTCAAGATCGCCTCTCCCCGCTCGGCCGGGCTGCGCGCCCGCGCTCGGCGCCCTCCCCCGGCTCATCCTGGTGAAGCGCCCACCAGCGCCGCCAATACTGCTCCTCCAAGGGCTTCATCCGGGCGGCATCCTCGGCTTCGATGTGATCGAATCCCAGCAGATGGAGCGCACCGTGAATCACCAGCCGGGCCACCTCCTCGGCGAGCGAAGCGCCATAGCGCTCCGCCTGTTCCCGCGCCCGCTGGAGAGAGATGTAGACCTCGCCGATGGGTGCCGCGGCGCGACACGCGTCGCCCACCGCCACACTCGCATCATCGAGCGGGAAAGAGATCACATCGGTCGCCCCCGCGCGCCCCCGAAACCGCTGGTTCAAATCGGCCAGCAGCTCGTCGTCCGCCAGGATCACGTCGATGCTTCGCTCCGGCGCCACCTCCCTGCCGCGCCGAACTTCCTCCAAAGCTGCCGCCGCAACCGCCTCCAATCCCGGGGTGGCGAGGGTCCCAGCGGCGGCGGAGAGATGGACACTCATGGACGCTCCTCGGTCGCGCCGGCGGCGCCGCTGGGACCGGCGGCATTGCCGCCCCCGGATGGCGCCCGGCCGGATCTTGTCGTGGGCTCCTCGTCGCGCCCGTTGCGGGCCTTCTTCGACTGCGCCTTGTCCATCTCTCGAATCGTCTCCTCATCCGTTTCCGGATACTTGATGCGCACGTGGAAAGCACCGATCAGAATCGGCAAGAACGCCTGGCCAATGCGCCGCAGATCATCCAAAGTCAGGTTGGACTGGTCCAGCTGTCCATTGGCGAACTTCTCCCGAATGGTTCGCTGCACCATCTGCTCCAGACGCAACGGCGTTGGGTCATCAAGAGAGCGAGATGCAGCCTCGACCGTATCAGCGATCATGACAATCGCGGTTTCCCTGCGCGACGGCTTGGGACCCGGATAACGGTAGTCATCCATTCGCACTTCGCCGTGCTTCTCGCTGGTCATCGCTTTGTTGTAGAAAAACGAGATTACGCTGGTCCCGTGGTGCTCCGGAATGAAGTCGATAATCACCTGGGGCAGCTTGTGTTCCCGGGCCATCTCGATGCCGACCTTCACGTGATTCTGGATCACCAGCGCCGACATCGATGGTGAAAGCTGATCGTGTTTGTTCCCGTTGCCCATCTGATTCTCAATGAAATACTCGGGCTTCGCCATCTTGCCCACATCGTGGAAATAGGCACCGACACGTGTCATCAGCGCATTCGCCCCAATCGCCGCGGCAGCCGCCTCGGAGAGACTCGCCACCTGAATCGAGTGGTGAAACGAGCCCGGCGCCCGCACCGCCAACTGGCGCAACAGAGGGTGGTTCAAGTCCGCGTATTCACTCAGCGTCAGATCGGTGGTCAAGCCAAACAGGCGCTCCAGCGCCGGCAGCAGAAAGAGTGCAACC
The DNA here is from genome assembly GCA_026991065.1 of Gemmatimonadota bacterium. GTDB lineage: Bacteria > JALXCG01. Next base: position 30,152 of record JALXCG010000886.1, read on the forward strand.
AGAAACGAGATCACCACCGACACCGTCATCGTCAACAGTCGCTCAAAAGAGCGATGAAACGCCACCCCATACGCCTGATCGACCAGCAAAACCGTCACAATTCCGATGGCCGCGACAATGATGATGGAGCCGAAATAGGACGCCCGCCGGCGGATGTTGTTTACCGCGTATATCGTGGCCAGCGAGACCATCAGACCGACCAACGCAAAAAGCGCGGGGCCTTTGCTATAGAGCGCGATTGAATAGACCGTAACCACCGCCAGGATGATCGCAACCTGCGCATCGAGCAGAATGGTTGCCAGCAGCGGCGCCAGGATCACCGGAGACAACACATCTTCGAAACGCACGGAACCGGTGATCAGGGCGGACGGAAGAGCGGAACTCAAAAGGAGCACGCCCAGCAAAACCTGCTTCTTTCCGTCGGCGGCCAGGTCGGGACGATAGCGCCAGAGATACCCCCCGATCGCCCCGCCGACCAAGAGTGTAAAAACACCGGTCGTGGCCAGAATCTCCCGCACTCGATCCCACAACGTAGCCCCCCGATGAGAGCGCAGTTGAACTTCGCGGTAGGCCACCAGTTTTTGTGCTTGCAGCGGCGTCACCACCTCGTGCGCCCGCACAATCCTCTCCCCCGCCTTGACCGTCGCGATCAGTGCGGTCACCTGAGCCTCCGCCTCCTGCGCGCGGCGCTCCGACTCCTCCGTATCGACCACCAGATTCGGCTCGGCAATCGCGCTGACCAGAGTGCGAACCAGGCGCTGCTCCTCCGGGTCATCGGTCAGTGCCGCCACCCGCCGGCCCACTTCGTAAACCAGCGCACTGGAGCGCAGCACATCGCTCCCGGAGGTCTCCTCGCCCCCCGCCCGGCGCACCACAATGGGCCGGTCGACACTGTCGATATCGGCACTAACGATCCCCTGCTCAAAAAGCTGCGCCACAACCCGATCGACCAGTCGCCGCAGCCGCCGAGCCCGCGGCGTGTCGCCGGAAAATGCCCGCAGATCCTTCTCTGACAGACCGAAACTCCAGCGCCCCAGAGGCTCATTGCGACCGAGCGCATCATAGAGAGCATCCAGGACCGCCCGCCGCTCGAACTCCACGCTCTCGCGATGCACCAAAACCAGTGGCGCCGTGGCACGAGCGCGCGCCCGTGCCTCGCGCAGCGCACTGGCACTCCGCATCACCTGGAAATCCTGCGTCGCAATCACGTCGCGATCGGCGATCTCGCCGGCACTGATCACCGGACACAGATCGACGCTCTCACCACGCGGGCGCACTGCCACCAAGAGCGCCACAACCACCAGAATGGTCGCCAGCGCATGCCAAAGAGGCGAATGAGCGGAGGCCGAGTTGGCGCGCTTGTCGCTACTCGACCGCCGCACGGGTTTTGGAGGTTTTGCTCGCATTGCTGGCAGGGTAGCTTCCTAGTCCCTCGGCTCGGACAAAGATGAGAGATCAGCGCGGGCAGACTGCTCCGCCCGCTCATATGCGCCCAGAATATGCCGAACCAGTGCATGCCGCACAACATCGGCGTCGCTGAATTCGACAATCCCAATCTCGGCGATCGACGCCAGAATCGCCCGTGCGTGAATCAACCCCGAGCGGCTGCGATCCGGCAGATCCACCTGGGTCATATCCCCCGTGATGATCGCCTTGGAACCATTGCCAAGACGCGTCAGGAACATCTTGATCTGCAAACGAGTTGCATTCTGCCCTTCATCAAGAATCACAAAACTGCGATTGAGTGTGCGCCCCCGCATATACGCCAGGGGAACCACCTCGATGGTACCGTTTTCCATGAGCTTGCGCACGCGCTCCATCGGCATCATATCGCCCAAAGCATCATAGAGCGGCCGCAGATAGGGATCGACCTTCTCCTGCATGTCGCCGGGCAGAAATCCCAGCGACTCACCGGCTTCCACCGCCGGTCGGGTCAAGACAATGCGCTCGACCTCCCGGCGCGTCAGTGCCTCCACCGCGCAAGCCACCGCCAGATACGTCTTACCGGTGCCCGCCGGCCCCACCCCAAGAACCACATCGTGGGTGCGGATCGCATTTACATACTGCTGTTGCATCACCGTTTTCGGCACAACAC
>JALXCG010000887.1 GCA_026991065.1 Gemmatimonadota bacterium
GCTGCGGGCGATCGAGGTGGAGTATGAGGTGCTGCCGGCGGTGCTGGATATGCGCCGGGCGCAGGCGGCGGACGCGCCGGTGATCCACGACGAGCCGGAAGCGCGCATGCCGATCGCGGCGGAGTATGATCCGGCGCACAATGTCTGCGCCCGGGTGGCGGTGCAGGCGGGCGATGTGGAGGGGGCGCTGGCCGCCGCCGACCACGTGATCGACCATGAATACGAGGTCCACTACGCGCAGCATGTGCCGCTCGAGACCCACGTCTGCGCGGCCTGGGTCGACCCGATGGGGCGACTGGTGCTCCGCACTTCGACCCAGGTGCCGTTTCATGTGCGGCGGATCGTCGCCCGCGTGCTGGAGTTGCCGCTGCACCAGGTGCGGGTGATCAAGCCGCGCATCGGCGGTGGTTTCGGCGCCAAGCAGGAGGTGCTGCTGGAGCCGCTCTGCGCGGCCCTCGCGCTGGCGGCGAAGCGGCCGGTGCTGCTGGAGTTGGATCGCGCCGAAGAGATGGTCTGTTCGCGCACGCGGCACCCGCAGGCGCTGCGCCTGGAGCAGGGCTTCAGCCGCGACGGCCGCCTGCTCGCCACGCGCATGACTGTGCTCTCCAACACCGGCGCCTACGGTTCGCACGGGCTCACGGTGCTGACCAACTGCGGCTCCAAGACCCTGCCGCTCTATCACCGCGAGGCGATCGCGTTTCGCGGCACCACGGTCTACACCAATCTGCCGGTGGCCGGCGCCTATCGCGGCTACGGCGGCACCCAGGCCTCTTTCGCGCAGGAGGTGCAGGTTGACGAGATCTGCGAGATTCTGGGGGTCGACCCGCTGGAGTGGCGCCTGCAACACCACATCCGCCGCGGCGAGACCTCGCCCGCTTTTGCCATGCTCGGCGAAGGCAAGGCGGGCGTTGAACAGGTGATCGGCTCCTGCGGGCTGCGGCGCTGTTTGCAGCTCGGGGCGCGGGCGATCGGCTGGCAGCGCAAACGCAAGCGCAAGCGCGCCGATTCCGGTCCGCGCCGGCGCGGTGTCGGCCTGGCCGCGCTGATGCAGGGTTCTTCGATCCCCTTCGTCGATCTGGCCGCGGTGAGCCTGAAGATGAACGAGGACGGCTCTTTCAACCTGCTCGCCGGCGCCACCGACCTGGGAACCGGCTCCGACACGGTGCTGGCGCAGATCGCGGCCGAGGTGCTGACCTGCCCGCTCGACCACATTGTGGTGCTCTCCTCCGATACCGATGTCACGCCTTTCGATGTCGGCGCCTATGCGTCTTCCACCACCTATCTTTCCGGAGAAGCGGCGCGGCGCGCGGCGCGCAGTGTGCTGCTCAAGATCAAGCGGGTGGCGGCCGAGGTGTTCGGTTGCAAGCCGGCGCGGGTGCGGGTGGCGGAGTCCACCTGCATCGCTCCGGACGGCGCCCGCATCAGTTTCGCCGAGATCGGTCGCCGCACGCTCTACGAAAAGAACCAGCAGCAGATCGCCGCCACCGAGTCGGCCACTTCGCACACCTCGCCGCCCCCTTTCGCCGCCCATTTTGTGGAGGTGGAGGTGGACATCGAAACCGGTCTGGTGAAGGTGCTGAAATATGTTGCGGCCTGCGACGCCGGCCGCGCCATCCACCCCGGCCTGGCCGAGGGGCAGGTGGAGGGTTCGGTGGCCAACGGCATCTCCTACGCCTTGACCGAGCGCTTTATCTTCAACAGTTCCGGGCGCGTTCTGAACCCCACGCTGGCCAATTATCGGATTACCGCCGCCAGCGATCTGCCGGAGATCGAGACAATTCTGGTGCCCACGCTGGAACCGACCGGTCCCTACGGCGCCAAAAGTATCTCCGAGATCAACATCAACGGCGCCTGCCCGGCGATCTCCAACGCCATCTACGACGCGGTCGGCGTGCGCCTGCGAAAGACGCCGTTTACGCCGGAGGCGGTGTTGCGGGCACTGGATGCGGCGAAGTTGTAGGGGCAGACTGGAGCCGAGAGCGGGCGCCGCCGCGGAAGAGGCGGGTTCGGCGAGGAGGGGGCGCGGCGAGGGGCGTTTTGCACCGTTGCGAACGGCCGCGGCGCTTGCGATTCGCGTGGCCGGTGCACTGAAAAAAGTGTCGGTTTTGGGGGGCGTGGGGTTTTGGCGGCGCTGCTAACGCTTGATCGAACGCAACATCAGCCGTTCGTAGAGGCGCGGGGCGAGGCAGGTGAGGAGGCGGGCGGTGCGGGCGAGGAGCGAGGGGTAGAGGGTTTCGCGGCCGGTTTCGGCGGCGTGGAGGATGGCGGCGGCGACTTCGCCGGGGGTGGCGACGCGGCCGGTGGTGCGACGGGTGCGACGCAGGGGGCCGCCGCGGGCGTCGAGGGCGGCGTGGCCGATTCCGGTGGCGATAAAGCTGGGGCAGACCACCAGCACGCCGACTCCGGCGGGGCGGAGTTCGCTGCGCAGGGTGTTGAAGAAGCCGACCATGCCGTGTTTGGCGGCGGCGTAACCGGTGCGGCCCCAGAGCGGGGCGAAGCCGGCGACCGAGGCGATGGCGATGATGCGGCCGCGGGCGGCGAGCAGGGCGGGGAGGGCGGCGTGGGTGCAGTGGATGGTGCCGAGCAGGTCGATCTCGATGACGCGGCGGATGACGGCGAGGTCGGTTTCGGCGAAGGGGCCGAGGTGACTGATGCCGGCGTTGTTGATCAGCAGGTCGATGCCGCCCCAGGCGTGCTGGACGGTGGCGATGGCGGCGGCGCAGGCGGTGGGGTCGACAATGTCGCAGGGCAGGGGCAGGGTGTCGATTCCGGCCTGGCGCAGATCGCGGCACAGGGCGTCGAGTTGGGGGCCGGGCAGATCGAGGGCGCCGATGCGGTTGCCGCGCGCTCCGCATTGCAGGGCCAGGGCGCGGCCGAGTCCGCCGGCGGCGCCGGTGATGAT
>JALXCG010000888.1 GCA_026991065.1 Gemmatimonadota bacterium
CCAAGCGCAGAGTCAGGGCACCGGCGGCAGCCAGTTCGTGAAGTCGCGGTGATGCCGTGATCGCGACCACTGTGATGGCCGCGGACTCATCCAGGAGAGCGTGGACCTTGCGCAGCGCGACGCTGCCTCCGCCCACGACCAGGCAGGAATGGCCCTTCAAGTCGAGCATGATGGGATACATGAGAACAGTGTTCCTTCGCGGGCTCCTATATTACGGCACGCTCACTCAGTGCGATCTTGTAAAGACCGGTCAGGATAAGCGCCCCGATGGCATAGATACCAGTGCTGATCCCTACCTCCGGAAGTGTTGGCCAGTATTCTGTGACCGCGCCGAGTGGTGAAGGTACAAAACCTCCCACTACCATGCCCAGCCCCTTATCGATCCAGATAGCCAGCACAATGCCGGCGGAGAGGAATGCCAGGGAACTCCGTTGGTGACGCAAGCGGGGCACGAGTAGCCCGATGGCACAACCGGTTCCCAGGATCAGCGAGAACCACATCCAAGGAACCAAGCGGTGGGCACCCTCCAGTCCCGAGAAGAGATAGCGGAAGTGGTGCGTGTGTTCTGGAATGCTGCTGTAGAAGACGGTAAAGAACTCCATCGCGACGAAGAAGAGATTGGCCAGCATGGCATAGAGCATGATTGTGCTCAAACGATGCAGGGCTTTGTCTCCGACGTCGAACGCGGTGATGCGTGCCAGGAGCAGAGCCAGCATGATCAGAATCGCCGGGCCTGCCGAGAACGCCGATGCCAGGAACCGCGGAGCCAGGACCGCACTTTCCCAAAAGGGGCGGGCTGCAAGCCCTGAATAGAGAAAAGCGGTAACGGTGTGAATGCTGACGGCCCAAGGAACGGAGAGAATGATGATGGGCCGAATCCATGGCCTTGGTGGCAGTTCTTGAATCTCAGCGCGAAAAGTCACCCGCGATATGAGTACATTAAGCACCAGGTAACCGCAGAGGACAGTCATGTCCCAGAACATCAGTGAGTGCGGCGTGGGAAAAAGTATGACGTTGACGACGCGCATGGGTTGACCCATGTCGACGAAGATAAAGAGCATGCACATGATCACTGCGGAAATCGCAAGAAACTCGCCCAGAACGACCAGTTTGCCGAAGGCCTTGAAGTCGTGAAGATAGTAAGGGAGGACCAGGACCACCGCGGATGCCGCAACACCAACCAGAAAGGTGAACTGAGCGATGTAGAAACCCCAGGGGACATCGCGGCTCAGGCCGGTGACGGTGAGACCGTTGTTGAACTGATGAAGATAGGCGACGAACCCGAGACCGATCAGCGCCAGCAGGGTACACACCCAGGCCCAGTAACCGCGCCCACCGTCAAGCGCTTTTTCCAGCATGACAACCTCACAGCTTGTAGTGAACCTTAGGCTCCGTACCCAGTTCCGGCTTGCGACGCATGGTTAGCGTCGTTCGCACAAGACGACCAATGGCGGAGTCCGGATTCGCGAGATCGCCGAACACCATTGCTCCACAAGTGGCTTCGCAGGCCTCCACGCAGGCGGGCTGAGCACCGATCGCAAGCCGTTCGGCGCAAAGCGTACATTTCTCAACCACACCCCTGGTGCGAGTTGGGTAATCGGAGCGAAGTTTGTCGATTGCGCGCCGAGGATCCCGGAAGTTGAAGCTACGGGCGCCATATGGACAACCGACAATGCAGTAGCGGCAGCCAATACAGCGGTGCTGATCCATCATGACGATGCCGTCGTCGCGCTTCCACGTGGCCTGGGTTGGACAGACGCGAACACAAGGAGGATTTTCGCAGTGGTTGCACAGCACCGGAATCTCTCGATCGCGCAGCGTCCTTGGACTGTCGTTACCAAGTTGGTGAGGGAATACGGCTTTCGCCCGCTCTTTCCAGATCCACTTGATCTCCTCTTCGGGGTTATCGATGCGTGGAATGTTGTGTTCGGCGTTGCAGGCATCGATGCATGCCGTACAGTCGCCCTGCGACGCGCATTTTTCTGTGTCGATCGCGATCGCCCAGCGCCTTCTCACACCACTGCCGCCGGAATCCGGAAGATGTTCCGCGTCGGCGATGCCAAGGATCACGAACCGGGCTCCGCTGGCCCCCAGCAGAGTCATACCCGCCTTTTTCAAGAAATCCCTGCGACTCTTATTCATGGCTTTACTCCGGTCGGCTCCACATGGCAGTTCCAGCAAGTTGGCTGCACTCCCATGTAGTTGTGGCAGCGGTCACAGAATTCGGCCTTGGCTTGATGACAATCCAGGCAGGTCCCAGTGAGACTGATTTTGTAGGTTTCACCGGAACTGGACCGATAGGAACGGCTGCCGCGACGAATTGCCTGGTCGCGCCACTGATTCAAAAGCTGCATGTGCGACGAACGCATGAACTCAACAGATTCAACACAGTGCTCTCCGTGGGCCGGCGGGGCCAATTCCGGTGCGTCGCCGTGAGATCCGCCGGCCCAACCGTACCAAGCGGGCAGAGTGACCATTGCTCCGAATACCGCCAGGCCGGTTATGATCTTTGCTCCGTCGTACATGCCTTACTCCTTCTCCCGCTGCAGCGGATTCAGGCGCAGGTCCTGAGTGCGTTCTTTCTCGCCGGTCATGACCAGGGCATTGCCGACCAACTCATGAATCCCAGTAACTTTGACTCCAGGAGCCCAATAGTCACAAACCGTCGTGAGTGTTGCTCTGTCGATCGCGCACATGGCGGCCAGTTGATTAACCCCGTAGCGATCTCGCACGTAGCGGACGGCACTACCGCGAGGCATTCCTCCCCGCAAGCGCATCTCCATGTTTTCGTCGGTTCCCAGCCCGGCTCCGCCACCACAGCAGAAGGTCTTTTCTCGGATGGTGTTCTCCGGCATTTCGAAGAAGTGGTTGCATACCTTGCGAATCACATAACG
>JALXCG010000889.1 GCA_026991065.1 Gemmatimonadota bacterium
TTGGTGAACCGACCGGCAGTGCCCTCCTGCGTGGTGACCGGCGCCGCCGTCGAGTGCAGATTCACGCCGACTGCTCCAATCTCCGCCGCGACAGCAAGAATCCGATTCCAAATCCGACCAAACCAAAAAGCAGGAGAAAGACAGCCGGCTCCTCCACCGCCATGACCGCCGCCGGAGTAGACGCGCCGCGGTCGAGCATCAGCGATCGCATGGCGTCGATGAACCAGTAGTTCGGTGTGTAGGGAGCGAGAGCCCGGGCGAAGTGGGGCAGTGATTCGAGCGGCAGCATAGAGCCCCCGGCAAACGAGATCGCCAGGAGCACCGCCGGCGCCGCCGCCTGCGATTGCTGCTGGGTGCGCACCATGCCATGCAGGGCGGCGGTGGTTCCGGCGGCGGCAATCGCCCCACTGATCACCACCATCACCAGGGCCACGGGATCGCCCCAATGGCTACCGAAAAGCAAGGTTCCACAGGCCAGAAGCAGAATCAGTCCAATCCCGGCCAGTGCCGCCGCCGCCAGCGACTTGGAGGCCAGAAGCAGACTGGGCCGCAACGGCACGGTGCGCAGCCGCTCGAAAGTCCCCACCATGTGCTCATGAAAAAGATCCTGGTGTGCCGCCGTACCGAGAAAAAGCAGCGTCAGGAAAGCCAGCCCCGGCAACACATAGGTGAAGACATTAACGCCCGCCACGGATTCGGCGTCGGCCGCCGCTGCATCCGGAGCGGCTCTCTCAAAGGTCACCAGCGGTGGCGAAAGCCAGCGCTCGAAGCGGCGCAACTCCCCATTCCACAACGTGGAAAGAGTCGTGACCACACCGTTGTCCGGCCAATTCTGCAGGGTGTCCGTTATGCCCCGCGTCAAGCGCAAAGGCGCATCCAGCAGCAGTGCCCCCTGCGATCCCGCGACCGCCGCCACCCCAACCACCTCTTCCACCACTTCCGGAAGAATCCGCTGCGCCGGATTGCGCACCACGCCCAGTTTGACCACACCGCCGTGCCACAAACTGTCCGCCATTCCGGGTGGCAGTTCAATCATCGCCGCCACTTCGCCGCGACGCATCATCGCCGCCGCCTCGGCCTCGCTCTCCACCGCCCGCGGAGTGAACTCGATGGGGGCGTTCTTACCGTCGACCCCGCCCAAAAGCCCGGCGACGAACCGGCTGGTAGGCGTTTGGTCGTGGTCGAGCACCGCCACCCCGATCGGCGGCAGTGCTGAGCCGCCCCCCTCGCCGCCGAACGCCAACCCGATGACCCCCGCCAGAACCAGCGGCAGCGCCAGGCTGAGCAGAGTTTCCAGCGGTGCGCGCAGCCGGCGCCGCAGATCCTTGACGATGAGCGTTCGCAAAGCGCTGAAACTACTCACGCAATTCCCGCCCGGTCAATTTGATGAATACGCTGCTCAAATCCGGCTCGCGCACAGAGAGATCGTCGATGTCCAGACCATGCTCCGAAACCAGGTCGAAAAGCGCGGGAATCGAGCCGCGTGCCACCGTGAGCAGAACCCGCTCGGCGGTGGAGGCCACCACTGCGATCCCCTCCACCGGCGCCACCACGCTCTCAACACGCCCGGACTCGAAGCGCCCGCGCAACACCACAATCTTGCCCTCTCCCAGCATCGCCACCAATGATTCCGGCGTACCGGCGGCCAGAATCCGCCCGTGGTCAATGATCAGAATGCGGTCGCAAAGCCGCTCCGCTTCTTCCAGGTGGTGAGTCGTATAGAGAACCGCCCGCCCCCCCGCCGCTTCTTCGCGGATCAGTTCCAGAATCGCCAGCCGCGCCTGTGGATCGATTCCAACGGTCGGCTCATCGAGCAAGAGCAACTGCGGCTTGTGCATCAGCGCCACGGCGATGTTGAGCCGCCGCTTCATCCCCCCGGAGAAACGCGAAATCGGCTCCCGCGCCCGCTGCTCCAACCCCACTCTCTGCAGCAACTCCTGCACCCGCGCCTTCAATTCCCCGCCCCGAAGCCCTTGCATGCCACCCCAAAACTGCAGCTTCTCGCGCGCCGACAATTCGTCATAGAGGGCAATATCCTGCGGCACATACCCAAGCCGCGATTTCGCCGCCAACGGCTCGCTCGCTACATCGTGGCCGGCAATGAAAACGCGCCCCGCAGTGGCTGGCAAAAGACCGCAGATCACCGAGATGATCGTGGTCTTCCCGGCGCCATTTGGGCCCAGCAGCCCGACAATCTCCCCCGCCGCAAGGGAAAACGAGAGATCTTCCACCGCAGTCATTTCAGCAAAACTCTTGCGCACGTTCTCGACGCGCAACACTGCCTCGCCTGGGGCGGGAGAATCCGGAGCAGGTTTGGTCGGCTTTGTGGTCGGTGTGGGCATGCTCAATTCACTCGACTTTCACCGGGGATCACCCCCCGGCTCACGCAGAGAGCCCGGCAACATCACGCCAAGCCCCGGTCGCGGCTGGTCGGTGACGCCCGAGTTGTCTCTCCTACGGGGCCCAGTATCGAAGAGTTTCATTCCCTTGTATAGTGGTGGGGGCTTCGGAGACGGTCAATCAACCACCACGCATGCTTCAAGGGGGCGGCAAGAACTGGATTCCAGGTTACCCTGTGGAGGATCCTGGAAGGGCGAAAACTGGCTGCCATCTCTTTCGCTTGGCCCATTCCCTTCCGGTTGCCTCCCCCCTTCCTCCCCACCGCGGAGACCGCGCCCATGCCAAAGTCAACTCCCCTGCTCCTCGCCCTCCTGATTGCCGCGCCCGCATTTGCCGCCGGCGATTACCACTACACATCGGCGTATAACGGCAAGCACTTCGTCCTGGAGGAGGTCCCCGGTCAGGTCCAGATCTCCCTCGATGCCGCCCTCTCCGTGGATGCCGCGCGCAATCTGCTGGCGCCCTACGGCCGGGTCGTCAAGGTTGCCGGTTACGTCGAGCCCTATCTCCTGCTGCAACTGAGCCGGAACTCCGCCGCCGCCGGCAGCGCAACCCTGAACGCCCTGCGCGCCCTCCCCGGCGTTCGCGCCGTGCTCCCCTTGCTGCGCGACCAGGAGGGCTACCTTAAGACCTTCGCCCCGGATCAACTAACCGTCCAGTTTCGCGCCGATCTCTCCCGTGCCCAACAGGAAGCTGTCATCCACTCCCTCGGCGCAAGGGTCGCCCGGATCCAGCGCACGCCCGGCTACTACACCCTCTTCGCGCCCCGGGACCGCTCGCTCTTCCAGGCGATCCGCGATTTCAACGCCCATCCCGCGGTGCGCTTCGCCGAGCTTGCCGCCTACGGTTTCGATGATGCCACCCTGGTTCCCGACGACCCGCTCGAAGATGAGCAGTGGGGGCTTAACAATCCCGGCCTCTACGGCGGCACGCCCGGCGCCGACATCCACGCCCACGCTGCCTGGGATCTGGAAACCGGCGACCCCAATGTCATCATTTCGGTCATCGACACCGGCATCGACTGGGATCATCCCGACCTGGCCCCCAAGATCCTCCCGATCGGCGACGAGGATTGGGATTTCTCCAACGGCCCGAACAAGATCCCGCATGACTCCGGCTATCATGGCACCGCCACCAACGGCATCGCCGGCGCCGCCACCAACAACAGCACCGGTATCGCCGGCGTTGCCCCCGGCTGTCGCCTGATGCCGCTCAAGATCGACCTGAGCAGCGGTGCCAATGCCAACCGCGCCGACGCCATCAACTACGTGGTCACGCGCAAGGATGACTTCAAACAGATCGTCATCTCCTGCTCCTGGCGCATGTCCTCCGGCGACTTCACCGCAGTCGAAGCAGCCTGCCAGAATGCTCGTGACAACGGCATCATCCTTTGCTTCTCGAGCGGTAACGACAACGGCGCGGTCAACTACCCCGGAAAGTACGTCACCACCCTGTGCGTAGGCGCCAGCAGCCAGTGTGACGAGCGCAAGAGCTTCAACTCCTGTGACGGCGAATACTGGTGGGGCTCCAACTACGGCCCCGAGATGCACATCATCGCGCCGGGCGTGCATGTCACCACCACCACTTCCGGAGGTGGCTATACCTCCAGTTTCAATGGCACCTCCGCCGCTTGTCCCCACGCCGCCGGTTCGGTCGCCATGATCTGGTCCGCCGACCCCAGCCTCTCCGCCGCCGAAGCGCAGGCGATCCTGCAATACACCGCGGATGATCAAGTGGGCCCGCCCAGCGAAGACACCCCGGGCTGGGACCAATACATGGGCTGGGGTCGCATCAATCTTTCCGAGGCGGTCTCCGCCGCCCTCGCCGGAGAATGTGACTATGTCGTCGAGGTGCAGAACTACCCGCCCTCGGTTCCGGCCGGTTCGCAGCAGAGTTTTGACCTCTACATCGCCAACAACTGCGTCGCCGCGCTGAAATTCGACGAGGTGCGGCTGCACGCCGAAGGCCCCCAACCCTTCACCACCACCCTGATGGACAACGATCCCAAGAGCATGCCGAGCGGCAGCGCGGTTACCACCACGGTCAACATCACCGTTCCCGCCGCCGCGCCCGCGGGCCTCTATGATGTGACTCTTACACTCTACAACAACACCCTGCCGGTCGAAAGTCACACCGTGCCGGTCGAGATCACCAACTGACGCCCGGGTCGAGATGGTGTTTTTCTATCTGCACCTCTACCGCTCCCGGTGGAACCTCACGCCGGTTCCCCGGGAGCAACCCGCGCTGCGGAGCATGCCCCGACCTGGCCGAACCGGCTGACCGGCGAGGGCTGTGTGCTCTTGGCTCATCTCTTGCCATTCGCGCCGCCCGCTGGTTCTACAGCCCCGCTCCGGCGCGTCGGTTCCAGCTCTCCGCGGCCGCCGGCAGGACATCCAATGCCCGGCAGCAAGAAGTCGGCAACACCCCCACCGATCATCCGCGGGTGCCTGGATCGATTCCGCGCTCCATCAATAGCGCCCGGAGCCGGGCCTCTTCCTCCTCGGCTCGTAGCGCCCGAGCCTTCTCCTTCTCGGCCCGAGCCGTCTCCTTCTCGGCCCGAGCCTTCTCCTTCTCGGCCCGAGCCTTTTCCTTCTCAGCCCGAGCCTTCTCCTTCTCGGCCCGAGCCGTCACCTCTCGCAGCTCACGCTCCCGCTGGCGGTGCAGCCGCAGTGCATCCAATCGGGACATATACTGCATGTGGTTGAGCTGCTTTTCGGAGAACTCTCTCAAAACTGCCATGGCGCGTCTCATCTCCGGCGTTTCGATCTCGGGCGGCAAGGCGTTCCATTCCCGTGCCTCCTTAAAAAAGTATAGCCAACGATCCCGCCCATCAAGAGTGCCGTGACCGCGGTGCCACTTGGCCAGTTCGAGAATGTGCAACGCGATGTGCTCACTGAGAGTAACCCGGTGCTCCGGGTCGTGGAGAAGGAACTGGTGGTGGCAGGCCGGGGATTGCGTCAAGAGGTTGTTGCGCAAGACCCAGATGCAGACCACGGGGCGCAAGCGATCGTAGTCATCTCCGGAGACCAGTTGCTCGTGGTAGAGACTGCTCCAGTTGTACAGCATCCGCGCGGGCAGTGAGGGGCGGCGCTCCAACTGGATCTCGACCTGGTAGACCACGCCGCGTTCGTCGGTCGCTTTTACATCCACAATGGTCAGCTTGTCACCCTCGAACTCGCGTTCGTTGTAGGGGTTGAGAATCTGCACTTGGGCGATCGGCGGGGTCGGCCGCAGAACCCCGTTGAGGAAGTCCAGCAGCAGGTCCGAGTGCCGGGGCGAGCCCAGCAATGCCTTGAAAACACAATCAACTGTCGGATCGATGCGATGTTTCATTCGGGGTCCGTTTGATGCTTCGGAGCCACCCTTCTTGCGGATGGCGGGCAGCCGGCCCAGTCTGCGCGGCGGGACCATCCAGCCACGGTTGCCGGGGTGAATGCCCGGAACCATCGCAAGAGCGGGACCAGAAGAGGCGCGACATGGGAAACCCTCGGCGCAATGCTGCGGATTCCCGGAACGCCTCTTGCTAGACGGATGCCAGGCGGGAACGGACCGGCGATGGGCGCATCTTAGTGCGCCGCGGGGAGGCAGTCCCGCAGCCAATGACACAGTTGGGGTCTTGATGGTGGTCGACGTATCTCCGGTCCCCAGGCGCCCTTCATGAGCGCCTGGAAGCAGCGCTTACGGCACATAGGGCAGCCGCTTGCGCGCCTTGACCGCGCGGCCGTAGGCGCGGACCCAAGCATCCTCCTCGGGAGAGAGCGGACCGGCGTCGAGAGCGGCGAGGTTTTCGCGCAGTTGAGCTGTGTTGGCCGGGCCGGAAAGCACCACCTGAACCTGTGGACTGGAGAGGCAGAAGCGGTAGCAGAGCGGCGCGGTGAGCGGCGGTGCTCCGGCGAAGGCGGGCGTGGCCGGGGGAGGCGGCAGTTCGCTCGCGCCCTTGAGCGGTCGCAGCAGTTGCCGCCAGGAGGTAGCGGTATAAGCGACAATCGCCGGGCGGCGCTGCTGCAGGTGGGGAAAGATATCCTGCTCGGCGCCGGGGTGCTTGGCGTTGTAGCGAATCATCAGCAGATCGAGAATCGAATCGGCCGCCAGCCGCCCCGCCCGCCGCCGATCATGGATGCTGCAGCCGAGTGCCCGCACCAGACCACGCTCGCGCAGTTCCACCATCGCCTCCTGCATCGCCGGCGTGAAGAAGGAGCCGCGCCCCAGCCAGGAGACCTGGTAGATGTCGAGATGGTCGGTGCCCAGCAAGCGCAACGCCTTCTCCACGCCGCGCCGCACCATGCCGGCACTGTAGGCGGTGCCCAGCATGGCGACCACATGCTGCTCCCGCTCCGCGCGCAGGAGCGGCGCCAGTGCCGCGGTCATCTTCTTCATCCGCGGCGTCCAGACCCAGTAGCGCACCCCCAGCTCCGCCGCCAGGCGAATGCCGGCCGTGTCCAGGCCGTAGTTGCCGGCGACGCCCAAGCGCGGGACGCGCTTCTTCACGCAGGTCAGGTCTGTGTAGCGAAACGAATCGGCGGGTGCAGAGAGTGTCGGCGAATCCATGAAGTCTCCCGCGAGGAGGGCGAAGGGTGGAGAACGGAGCGGCACGGCACCGCCTGATCCGGAAGCGTGACGGAATCGCGCCGGCAATCCGGGTCAACCGGTGGCGGCCGGCAACGCATGGTGTACGCCGGTCAACTCTTCCGAGATCCGCCACAGTCGGCGCGCGGCGTCTTCATCCCGGGCCGCGGCGCTGGAACTCGCGGGGCCGGGATAACCGCGGACCTCGAACCACCCCTTGGGACCGTAGTAGCCGCCGGGAACCACCTCGGGGGCGGTCGCGGCGTAAAGGGTGGGCAACGCGCCCTGCCAGGGCGGCATCGCCATGAAAGGATTGAGGAGTTCGAAGAGCCGGACGTGACGCTGGAGATCGGTGTGGGTCCAGCCGGGATGAGCGGCCACGGCCAGTGTGCCGCTTCCGGCCGCTGCCAACCGGCGTTGCAGCTCGGCGGTGAAGAGCAGGTTGGCCAACTTGCTCTGGCCGTAGGAGCGTTTCTTGTCGTAGCGACGCGATTGCCACTGCAGATCGTCGAACTCCAGGCTGCCCAACCGGTGGGCCATGCTGGCAACCGTGACCACCCGGGACCCGGGGGTCTTCAGCAACGGTTTCAGCAGCAGACCGGTGAGGGCGAAATGGCCCAGGTGGTTGGTGCCGAACTGAAGCTCGAAACCGTCCGCGGTCCGGGAGAGCGGCGGCATCATCACACCGGCGTTGTTGATCAGCAGGTCGAGACGGTCGAAGCGGTGCAGAAACTGATCGGCAAAGGCGCGCACCGCGGCCAGCGCCGCGAGGTCGAGCAGCATCAACTCGACCGTCGCCGATGGGTGCTTGCGATGGATCGCCGCGACCGCTTGTTCGCCCTTGACCCGATCGCGACAAGCCACGATCACTGTCGCGCCCTTTGCGGCCAGCGCGCGGGCGGTTTCGAACCCGATTCCGCTGTTGGCGCCGGTCACCAGCGCGACTCTTCCCCGCTGCTCCCCCATCTGTTCCGTCGTCCAGGCTTTGTTCTGCATGATCTCCTCCGGCGGTCTGCTGAATCCGCGTACTGGCGGCCCCGCTTTCACCGCGTTCCCACGACCGCGAATCCAGGCCGGGGCGGGATCAGTGACCACTGACCAACTGTATAGGAGACCGCTGGTCGGTTGTCAAGAGACCAATGGTCTGCTATTTTCTGTATTATATTCTCACCACTTAGATTGCAACTACGATCGACCAAGTCCAGATAAGAGACCATCAGTCACAACGCGACGAATAAGATGACCTGGAAACGAGCACGCAGTCCCGAGCAAAAGGAGGAGCGGCGCAGGGCGATCCTGGCCGCGGCCGCCGCCCTCTACGAGAGCCGGGGCCTGGAGGGCGCCGGGCTCAACGCCATCGCGCGCCGCGCCTGCCTCTCCAAGGCCAATATCTACCGCTATTTCGAGAGCCGGGAAGAGATCTTTTTGCACCTCACGCTGGAGGAATATCGCGCCTGGATCGGCGAAATCGAACAGGCTTTGGCCCCGCTGGCGGGCCGGGATGACGAATGCGCGCTGGCGGCAACGCTGGCGGCGAGTTTGGCCGCCCGCCCGCGCCTCTGCGGCCTCTCCGCGTCGATCTCGGTGGTGCTGGAGACCAATGTCTCGGTCGAGGTGGTGGTCTGGTTCAAGACCCGGCTGCTGGAGCTGATGTTGCGCCTGAGCAACGCGATCCGGGTCGCCATGCCGGCGCTGGATGGTGACGGCACGCAGCACTTCTTGCGCCTCGCCCACCTGCTGGTGACCGGGTTGTGGCCGGCGGCGCAGCCACCGCCGGCGGTGCGGGAGGCGCTGCGGCGGCCGGAGTTGCAGTATGCCCGCGTCGACTTCGAGAGGGACCTCAGGGAGTCGCTGGTGGTTGTGCTGCGCGGCCTGATGGGCTGATTCTGCAGGGCGGGCCGCGCAAGGGGATGCGGCGGCGATTCCGGCGGCGGCATGCGCGGCAGCCGGATGCGGCAGCGACAGTAACACCGACCGGCGGTGCCGGGTCGAAGGAGCCGAAAGGACGGGAGGAACGGTTCCGGACGGCTGGTTGCACCGTTGCGGGGCCGGACAGGGGGCGAAGGGCGGCGCGGGTGCGCTTTTCCAAGAGGGGAAAAATGTTGGTGCGCGATGGGAGTACGGTATTGTGTTTTGTTTTGCGTCCTGCTCTTGCCGCGAGTCTTTTCCGCCATGGGTTGTTTCTTCCATTCCGACGCTTCAGGGCCCGGTTCTGCAGCATCCTCTTCCGCCTTTTCCGCCGCCGGCGAGGGGGGCGGGGAGGCCGGTGGGCAGGGCGGACGAGAACGACTGGAGATCGCTCTGGGGGCGCGGGAGTGGGTGTTGGAGAATGGGTTGCGTCTGGTGACGGCGCATCGGCCGGAGCTGCCGCTGACGTCGGTTCAGCTCTATTACCGGGTCGGATCGGGGGCCGAGGAGGCGGCCTGGCGCGGGACGAGTCATTTTCTGGAACATCTGATGTTCAAGGGGTCGGCGGGGTATCCGGAGGGGAGCTTCGACCGCCTGGTGGAGGAGGCGGGGGGGGCTTCGAACGCTTATACGACGGAAGATTTGACCTGCTACCACACCGATCTGCCGACGCAGAACCTGGAGCTGTTGCTGCGGTTGGAGGCGGATCGGCTGGAACGGCTGCGCTTCTCGGCGACCGG
>JALXCG010000890.1 GCA_026991065.1 Gemmatimonadota bacterium
AGTCGATGGAGCGATTGTTGGCGGCACGGTCACCGCCGGGCTGAACATCCACGCCCGCCAGATCGGTTCAAGCAGCGGCACGGACACCCAGATCACGCTCAACCCTGTGCTGCGCTATCGACAGTCGCTGGCCGACCTTCAGGATGAGATCAAGCAACTGAAGGCCAATTGGAAAAAGTTGGAAAGACTCTCTTTTCGACTCCAACCCCGCGGCACTCTTGGTGGAGATGATGCGCCCGCCTCGCCCGAGTTGGCTCGGGTTGCCGCCGAACAGTCCCTGGTCGGTCGCAAGCTCAAGCAACTAATGGAGACGCGAGTTCGGCTCCTGCGTGCGGCGCAGGCTGAAACCGCGCAAGTGAAGGTGATCGTTGCAGAGACACTTCATCCGGGCACCTTCCTGCGCATCGGTGATAGCGAAGCAGAGATCGTCTCTGCTCGGACATCCGTCCAGATCGAACTGGCTGCGGAGAGTGACGCCATTCACATTCGCCCCATCCCGGAAACCGCCTCATGACCACGACTGAGAATCCCCGCAACCTCGAAGCACTGAGCCACGAGACCGCACGCATGCTGGATTCTCTGGACCCATCCGGATCACTTGACGCGGAATCGTTCCGCGGCCTGGTCCGACTTCTCGCCGCACCCCGGGAAGAGGTCGATCCGGTTCAGGAGAGGCGTCTCAAACGACTCCTGCTCGCTTTCTTTCGCGCCCTCAATGAGCATGACGCGCTGGAATATGAAACCCTGCTGCAAATCATCGACCGTGAGATCCCATTTCACGGCGTGACGCTCTTCCAAAAATGCGGCCAAGGTCCGGATCTTTCGGTCGTTTACCGAAACGGTCCGGTCGTTGACCTGCTCGACCGCTTCGGTTTCGGAGGTGGCGCGGGTTTCAGTTCCTGGGTAGCGCGGCACAAAAAACAGATCCTCCTGACCAACATCCATACCAACCCCGAGCACTCCAAGTCCTATGTGCGCAGTTTCGTTTCAGTGGCACTCCCCCATCGGGAGCAGATCATCGGTGTGCTCAATCTTTCGCACACCCTGCGCGACGCCTTCGACGAAAGTGACCTGGCTCTGCTGAAAAGTGCCGCCGCGCCAATTGCGTCAATCCTCGTCCGACTCCGGAAGAAGCAGCGCCGAATTGGCGCGTTGGGCAAAGACAATCTCACCGGGCTTCTCGATGAACGCAGCATCGAACGCTACCTGCGCGAGGAGTTTCATCATTCGCGCCGGCACCAGTCGCCGCTCTCGGTAGCCGTCTTGACCGTCCACAGCATCGACGCAGTGTGCGACCAGGTGGGGGAACATGAAGCGGAACGTGCGCTGGCGGAGGTCGGCCGCGTGATCCGCCAGCATTTGACCACCAACCAACGGGCCGGCCGCGGCATTGACTACAGTTTTATCGTGGTTCTTCCCGGCTTGGGTCGACGCGAGGCGCGCCGTTTGGTCGAGAGGTGTGCACGGGCGGTCGCCCTGGTCCCGATCGACCGGGGTCCAGCGCTCGCCGCCTGCGCCGGTATTGCCGAAATTCGCCCGGATGATCAGGCGTTCTCGGTGCTGATCGAGCGCGCGGCCGATGCCGCCAAGTTGGGACGCCGAGAGTCAGCCGTGGTTACGGTCTGACCGAAACCAACCGGATGAGCACCCGGCACGCCTTGCCGCCGAAACCGGAAGTTCCTGCCGTCCCTCCCCTCTCCGCGTGCATGCGTTGTTGCAAGACAGCATCTTACGGCCCCATTGGCAATGGCACGCCGCTTGCTATTGGAATGATCCGCACGCCCAACGGTAGCCCCTTGGAAGAGGGCAATGACTCTTTCGCGGCTACGGAGATTCTGCATGATCGTCAAAGGCATTCGACACCTCGCTCTCTCTCTGGTGCCGCGGATCCATCAGCAGGAGATCGTCTCGAACAATCTCGCCAATCTGAACTCCGCGGGCTATAAGAAGGATCGTCTCTTCACCGAGGTTCTGCGCCAGGCGGGAGATTCGCCGGCACCGGACGACGAGGGATTGGCCCTGGGGGAGACAATTCGCACCGATTTTCGCCAGGGTGGTCTGGAACGAACCGGGGCGCCGCTGGATATCGCTCTCAACGGCCCGGGATTCCTGATGGTGCAGGGGCGGGATGGGGAACTGTTGACGCGCGGCGGATCGTTCTTTCGCAACAGCTCCGGCGAGATTGTCAATGCTGCCGGGGAGGCGCTCCTGGGTGGCGGCGGGGCGATCGCGATCCCGCCCTCCGCCGGCAAGCTGACCATCGGCGCGGATGGCAGCGTATCCGCCGACGGAGCGGTCCTGGATCAACTGCGGGTGGTTCGCGTGAGCGATGAGAATCAGCTACAGAAACTCGGCGGGGGGAGATTTCGCAATGTCGCGGGAGCAATCACGGCCGAGACCGCAACCGGGACCGAGGTGCGCCAGGGATTCCTTGAGGGATCCAACGCCAACGGTGTCGAGGAGATGACGCGAATGATGTCGCTCTTTCGCGCCTACGAAGCATCGGAGCGGGCGATCGAGATGCAAGGCAAGACAGTGGATACCGCGATCGGCCGCATCGGCCGCGTGAACGGTTGAGCAAACCGCACAACCCCCAAGAGCTAGGACGAGAGCCCCCAGAAGGAGAGACCAATGTTCAACGCCATGCACACCGCGGCAACCGGGATGTTCGCGCAGGAGCGCCAAATCGACACCATTTCCAACAACCTGGCGAATGTCAACACGACCGCTTTCAAACGCACCTCCATGGAGTTTCAGGATCTGATCTATCAGCGCCTGCAGGAAGCCGGCGCCACCCTTTACCGAGGGGTGGAAACACCCGTGCAGTTGGAGGTGGGACACGGTACGGCGGTGGTTGCCTCGAACCGCCTGTTCAGTCAGGGAGACCTGGTGGAGACACGCAATCCGCTTGATGTCGTGATTGAGGGAGATGGGTTTCTGCAGGTCCGCATGCCGGACGGCGACCTGGCCTACACCCGCGACGGTAGTCTGAAGCTCTCCGCCGATGGCACGTTGGTCACCTCGTCAGGTTTCCGGGTCGCCCCCGATATTGTGGTTCCGGAGGACGCCGCCAGCATTGCGATCTCCGCCGATGGGGTGGTGCAGGCGTTCCTCAATGACGAAGAGCTGCCGGTAGACCTGGGCGAGTTGGTGCTCGCCCGATTCATCAACCCCAATGGGCTCGCGGCGGTGGGGCGCAACCTCTTCCGCCGCACCGCAGCTTCCGGCGAGCCACTGCTGGCAACTCCAGGCACGCAAGGAGTCGGGACTCTGCGGCAGGGCTTCGTTGAAGCTTCCAATGTTGAAGTGGTGAGCGAAATGGTCAACATGATCATGGCCCAGCGCGCCTACGAAATCTCATCCAAGGCGATTCAGACCTCCGACGAGATGCTGCAGTTGGCAAACAACCTGCGCTGATTTGGACGATAAGATGCGGCGAATCCCACTGCTCCACGGCTGTGCACCGGTTGCCATCGGGATCGGCTGCGCGATTTTCGGCATGACGCCGCTGTCCGCGACTGAGATTCCCGGTGAGGTGATCGCCGCACAGGCGGAAGCCTGCATCGACTCGCTCGCGGCGGACGCGAAAATCCTGGATCGAAGCGTGGAGTGCACTTCCATTCCACGCTCCCGCCAGGTTCCGTGTGGCCGGCTGCACACGCAGTCTCTGGCTCCTCTGGCCGGTCCCGGTCTCTACATGGTTCGCCTGCTGGACTGCGAAGAGCGCGCCGTAGCGACCGTCGCGGTGCGCCTGGAGGCGTTCGCAAACCTGCTCTGTGCCACTACCGACATTGCCCACGGCGCGCCGCTGGCGACGGACAACACCGCACCACGACGAACCCGCCTGGATCCCCGTGGATTGCCCGAGCTGCCGGCTGATAAGCGCTTTCGCGCCCGCCGCCGCCTTGTCGCCGGCACGCTCATTCGTAGCTGCGATATCGAGCCGATTCCGGAGATTCTCGCGGGTGACCGGGTCAGCGCCTATCTGGAGCGTGGCGGGCTGCGCATCGCCATCTCCGGGCGGGCCCTGGAAGACGGCGTCCAGGGCGAACTCTTCATGATCCATGACCCTGCCACCCGGCGCGCACTGCGAGCCCGAGTGCTGGGACCCGGAAAAGCCCGATTGGAGCCATGAATGCGAACACCAACTCCTGCTCTCCTCCTCCTGCTGCTGCTGCTCGCTCCGCTCAAGGGAAGCGCCTCCGACACCTCCCTCTTTGCTGATCAGCGGGCGTTTCAGGTCAGCGATATCATCACCATTCGGGTCATCGAGTCGGCCGTCGCCGACCAATCCGCCAATACCAAGAGCAACCAGTCCGCATCCTTCAAGGCCAATGGCGGGCCGGGAACCGGATTCTTCTCCAGCATCCCGCTTTTTGGAGTTTCCGGCAGCGGCGCAAACGATTTCGACGGCAGCGGTCAGACCAGCCGCTCGGGAAGTCTGAGCACCAACATCACCGCGCGTGTCATCGAGGTATTGCCCAACGGCAATCTACTGATCGAGGGAAATCGCGTGGTCGCCATCAATCAGGAGGAAGAGGTGGTCTCGATCGAAGGCATCGTCCGCCCGAAGGACATCGACGCAGACAACACCATTCTCTCCACCTACATCGCCGATGCCCGAATCTCCTACAAAGGCTCCGGACCGGTCGCCGGCGGTGCCAAGCAGGGGGTCTTGTCACGCTTTCTAGGGTGGATCTTCTGATGTTTCGCCACACTCGCTCCCTGATCATCGCGTTTCTCACCGCGCCTCTTCTCGTCGCCACGATCGGCATGGGGGAAGCGGTCGGCGCCGTTCGGATCAAAGACGTCGCGACGGTTCACGAAGAGGGACATGTGCAGCTGATCGGCTACGGCCTGGTCGCCGGTCTCTCCGGAACCGGCGATGGCACCACCACTCAATTCACGGTGCAATCTCTCGGCAATATGTTGGAGAAGCTCGGTATCAATGTGGACTCCGACCGGGTCCGCGTGCGCAATGTCGCGGCGGTCATCGCCACCGCGGATGTGCCGGCACATGCTCGTCCCGGCTACCGCGCCGATATCACGGTCTCGGCCCTCGGTGATGCGCGTTCGCTGCGTGGCGGAACACTCATATTGACCCAGCTATTGGGACCCGATGGCGAGTTGGTCGGCTCGGCACAAGGCCCTGTGGTCGTCGGCGGTTTCAGTGTCAACGCCGGCAACCACGGCAGCATGCAGAAGAATGTGGCGACTGTCGGTCGAGTGGTCGGGGGCGCAATGATCACTCGGCCACCTCTTCCCGACGCACCACCACCGGAGTTTATCGCCATCGACCTGCACCAGCCGGACTATGCATCGGCGCAACACCTGGCCGCCGCGGTCAACAAGGCATTGAAGAGCAGCGACGCCGCCCATGCCACAACCGCCGGACGCATCGAAGTCGCGGTGACCGAGGAGTTGCGCAAGCAACCCGGAGCAGTGGTTGATTTCGTCGCCACCATTGAGACCGTCGAGTTCGAGGATGATCAGGCCGCCCGTGTTGTGGTGGATGAACGCACCGGCACCGTTGTGGTCGGAGCCAATGTGCGACTGGCCAGCGC
Source organism: Gemmatimonadota bacterium (assembly GCA_026991065.1). Classification (GTDB taxonomy): domain Bacteria; genus JALXCG01. Next base: position 5,565 of record JALXCG010000890.1, read on the forward strand.
TGCGGTGAGCCACGGCAGTCTGTCGATCGAGATCCGCGATCAGACACTGGTCTCCCAGCCGGGAGCCTTCTCCTCCGGCCAGACGGTGGTTGCCGATCAAGTCGATGCCTCGGTTACCGAAGAGAGCGGAACCATGGTCGAGATGCGGGAGGCAGTCACAGTTCAAGATGTGGTGCAGGCACTCAACGACCTTGGGGCGTCCAGTCGCGATCTGATCAACATTCTGCAAGCATTGCACCGCGCGGGGGCCCTCAAGGCCGAGTTGGTGGTGCTCTGATGAACCCGATCGAGAATCGGGGAAGCGCGCGACCCATGGCGCTCAGAGGCCCGATGGCGGCGGAACAGATTCGCTTGCCGGCGGCCACGGATTCGGTCGAACCCGACGGCGCAGCGGAGCAGAGCGCCAAAGCGCAGCGGCGGGATCTCTATCGCAGCGCGGTCGAGTTCGAATCACTCTTGGTGCAGAAGATGCTACAGAGCATGCGCACGGCGACGAAGAACCTGGCCGGTGACTCAGCGGAACCGCCAGGCCGCTCCATGTATCAAGATATGGCCGACGCGGAGATCGCGCGGGCCATCGCCGCCGGCAACCGCGGCGGCTTGGCGGCCCAACTCTATCGCCAACTCAGTGGCGAGAACCCCGACCCCGATCTGGTGGCATCGGTGCGCCGTGGCCGCGCCCACTGGCCGGGCAGCAGTGCCTCCAACACGCCCCCGGTTCGTCCTCCTGTTGCTCGGTCGGAAGCACCGTCCCGGGGCCGGCTGCGCGCCCTGATTGCTCAAGCGGCGCGCCGCCACGGTGTGCCGCCAGGTTTGGCCGAAGCGGTCGCCGCTCAGGAGTCAAACTGGGATCCGGCCGCGGTTTCCTCCAAAGGCGCGATCGGCATCATGCAGTTGATGCCCGACACCGCCCGTGGGCTCGGCGTGAAGAATGCCCATGATCCCGTGGAAAACATCGAGGCCGGGGTCAGCTACCTGGCGTCGATGCTGGAGCGCTTCGATGATCAGGTGCCTTTGGCCCTGGCTGCGTACAACGCCGGCCCCGGAGCCGTGGCTCGGTATGGCGGAATCCCGCCCTTTGAGGAAACGCGTAACTATGTGTCACGCATAATGGATACCTGGAATCCATCGACGCCCCTCTCAACTCTGGGTGAAAAAAGACGATGAAGAAAGAGAGGGAGCTTCCATGAACAACTCACAGACAGTCGAAGCGCTGATTCGAACTCTCGAAGAGGCGATCGTCGATCATCGACTCCTGCTGCGCATCGCCCGCGAAGAGCAGGAAGCGATTGTTGCCGGCGATCTGCCGCAGGTGGAAACGGCCACTTGGCGCAAAGAGGAGGTCGCGGGCCGGCTGCGCGCGCTGGCACCACGGCAGAAGACACTCATGCGGCAAGCGCTCGACGACGACCGCTCCCCCCCCAGCGTGACCCGCGTAATTCAATCTCTGCCCGACTCTGCGGCGCGCGTCGCCCTGCGCCGCCAACGTGACGAGTTGCGCCTGCTGATCCAGTCACTCGACCGCACGCAACGAATCACCAGCCGTTTGCTGTTGCGTGCGTTGCATTTCGCGGACTCTTCAGTGCGTTTGCTCAAACAGGTCCCCGACGCCAATCCAACCTACGCGCCCGCCGGCAACCTGCAGGAGAAACCCGGCGAACGCTACTTGATGGATCGCCGCGCCTAGCGGCGAATGAGCCATGTCCCTGATCAACACACTACACAGCAGCGCTACTGGACTCTACACGTCGCAACTCAGACTTGACCTGACCGCGACCAATATTGCTCATGCGGATGACCCCGCGTACTCCCGTCAAAGAGCCACCGTGGAGAGCATCGGCTACCGCAATGTCGCCGGCGGCTGGGTGGGAATGGGAATCCGCATCGCGGACATCACCCGCGCCCGGGACACCTTTCTTGATAGCCAGTATCGCAACGATCTCGCGGACTCCTCGCGCTTCACCCATCTGGCGTCCAGCATGGAGCAGTTGGAGTCGATCTTCGACGAGCTTTCCGGGGCCGGACTGGGCTCGACGCTCGATGAGTTTTGGGATGGCTGGAATGACCTGGCCAACACTCCCACTGATGAGACCGCGCGCAGCAATCTGATCGGCGTGGCGATGCGTCTCGCTTCCGGTCTCAACAGCATCGACCAAAGCCTCGCGGACCAGGCAGCGACGACGGCGCAAGAGGTCACAAGCACGGTGACCGAAATCAACTCGCTCGCCGACAGAATCGCGGCGCTCAATGGTGAGATCTCGACCGCATCCGGCTCCCCCCCCAATTCACTTCTTGATGAGCGCGATGCGCTTTTCGACCAACTGGCCCAACTTACCGACATCTCCGTAGGCGACAACACCAACGGCACCGTGACAGTACGCGCCAATGGTCTGGATCTGGTTGACGGGACCCACGCAAACTCGCTTGAGCTGCGCACAACAAGCGACGGCAGCGGCCGGGTCCACCAGGTCATCTACAGCGATGACGGTACGCACCTCGAACCGCGCAGCGGCAAACTCAAAGCGCTGTTGGATGAACAGGGAGACGTTCTGCCCTCCCTCAGCGACGATCTCGACGAGATCTCACGGTCCCTGATTAACGAGGTAAACACCATCCACCGCTCGGGCTATTCAGCGGACGGCTACTACAGCGGGCTCGACTTCTTCACCGGTGACTCCGCGGCAACCATATCGGTCAACCCCTATCTGGCGGACGATCCGAATCGAATCGCCAGTTCCGCCTCCGGGCTCCCGGGCGACAACGAAATCGCTTTGCAGATGGCCGCTCTGCGAGATCAACCGGTGGTCGGCAACCAGAGCATTGGCGATGCTTATGATGGCTTGGTGTTGGCGGTCGGTGTCGCCAGCGGGGACGCCCAGTTTTCACTCGCCCTCGCCTCCTCGATCACCGCGCAGACGGAGATGCAGCGCGCGGCAGTCCAGGGCGTCAATATCGATGAAGAGATGGTCGATCTGATCAGCCTACAGAACGCTTATCAAGCCTCGGCACAAGTGGTTCAAACCGTCGACGAACTGTTGCAAAGCACCTTGGCGCTGGTGGGCTGACCCCCGGCAGTGTCGGAGAGAAGGATGCGGATCACCAACTTATCCAGAAAATATCAGATCGACAGCCAGATTCAGGCGGGGCAGAAACGGATGCTCGAAGCCCAGGCTCAAGTTGCCGATGGCAAGCGCATCCACACGCTCTCCGACGATCCGGTCGCGCTTTCGAAGATCCTCGATCTCCAGTCGCGCATCCGCGCTACGGAACAGTATCAGAGGAATGCCGAGTATGGCGCATCGCTCCTTTCGGTAGCGTCCGATACTTTGGCCGAAGTCGAGAATCTGGTTATCAGTGCGCGTGACGCGGCAATCGATGCGGCCAACGCCACCACTGAAGAGGATGAGGCCAGAGCAATCGCCGAACAAGTGGCCAGCATCACGAGCCAGATCACCGCGCTCATGAACACCCAGCACAATGACCGCTACATATTCGGCGGTTACAACACCACAACACCGCCCTTTGCGACCGGTCACGATGGAGAGGTGGTCTGGCAAGGGGACGATTCGCCGATCTTTGCGGCGACCGGTCCGGGCGGACTGAAGACCCAGATCAATATCGACGGCCGTCGCGCCGTTGCCGGCCGCCCAGCGATGATCGACAATGGCGATGTGGATCTCAACCCGGACATCGACACCACTACCAAACTCGCCGATCTGCACGACGGTGAGGGGGTGGCCATGGGGGCATTCGAGATCCATGATCGCTCCGGCAACGTGGTGCAGATCGATCTGATGGCCTCCCAGATCGACACGATCAGCGACCTCATCGATACCATCAACACCGTGCCGGGTCTCGAAGTCAGCGCAGCGATCAATGCCGAGGGGACCGGGATCACGCTCACCGACACCTCCCCGAACCCCGATCCCGATCTGGGGCTCCAGGTACTCGAAGTCGATGATGGAACCACCGCCGCCGAGTTGGGAATCTGGGAAATCGCCGGTAGAAAAGATGGGATCGTCGTCGGCACCGATCTCAAT
>JALXCG010000891.1:0-2553 GCA_026991065.1 Gemmatimonadota bacterium
ATCCCCACCAGAAGGTTGCCGCGACGTTCGTAGACCACCTGGTCCTGCGCCGCCACCTTCCAGTCCTGCTCGCCCCAGCCGAGATTGTGGTGAACCCAGATCTGGTTCAGCAACCGTTCCCGCAGCCAGGGATTGAGCAGATCGTCGACAAAGAGCGTGACATTGCCGCCGCGGGTCAGGATGTAGGCGTAGGCCAGATTCTTCTTGGCCGGACCGGGCACGTCGTGATTCTCAATGAACATCACCGTAATGTCAGTGTTCAGTCCGGCGCCCTGCAGATCCCCCAGGCGCCGGGTGGCGTCGGCCTTGAACACATCCGCGAGGACGTAGTAAAGCGGGAAGTCCGCCATGTCCATGCCGGTGGTCGCATACCAGGAGACATAGCCGACATCACCGGAAAGCGCCTCGCCAAAGGTGTAGCCCTGATCCACCTCGCCCACATCCTGCCAGAACCAGTAGGGCACATGCTTCACCGCATCGTAGCGGAACCCATCGATGCCGATCTCGCTCTGAATCCACTGGATCCAGTCCAGCAGATGGTTCTGCACATAGGGCTTTTCGGTGTTCAGGTCTTCCAGGCCGAACATGTCGCCGTTTTCCAGCCACCACTGATCGTTCCAGTCCTGAATCGGCCCGTTGTGGTGGAAATCGGTGTAGCTGAAATCGGGATAGGTGTAGTTCATTCCCGCGCCGTTGTGGTTCAAGACCGCGTCGGCATAAACCTGAATGCCATTGTTGTGGGCGGCCTGGATCAGCGCTTCCAGCTCGGCGCGACTGCCCCAAAGCGTCTCTACCGTGCCCTGTTGAAACTTGTCGCCAAGATCCCAGCGATCGTAGGGGTCGTAGCCCACCGAGTAGGTGCCGGAGCAGGACTTGGTGGGCGGCGGAATCCAGATCGCATCGATGCCGAGATTGGCGGCGGCCGGCATCAGCGCGGTCATGCGGGTCCAGGGAAACGTGGTCTCAAAGCTAAACGTCTGGGCGATCACCGAGGCCTGGGCGGTTCCGCCGACGACTGCGCCCAGCGCAAGCCCCGACAGGGTGGTTCGAAAAGCGATGAGGGGCCGGGCGTTGGGGCGAAAGCGCATGAGATCTCTCCGGGAATGGGGCTGGACGCAAGCGGTCGGATCACTTCGATGATAATACGTCATCGGCGCCGGTGGCCGGAAAGCGCGCCAGAACCTCGCGGTAGAGTTCGGTGTAGCGCTGCGCCATCTGTTCCGCGGTGTATTGCGCCTCCAGCCGGCGGCGCCCGGCGGCGGCCATTTTCGCCATCAGGTCGGGAGCTGCGGCGAGGCGCTGAATCGCCGCCGCCAGGGCGTGGGGATCGGCCGGGGGCACCAGGAGCCCGGTTTCGCCATCCACCACCACCTCGCGATTGCCTTCGCTGGCGGTCGCGATCACCGGCTTGCGCAGGGCCATCGCTTCGAGGATCGACATCGGCGTTCCCTCGCCGAAAAGCGACGGCAGAATAAAAAGATCGAGACGCGCCATGAACGCCGCGACATCGTCGCGGAAGCCGGTGAAGATGGCGCGGCTGCCGAGGATTCCCAGCTCTTCGGCAAGGGACTTGAGCGACTGCAGGTAGTCATGCCCCTCGACCCATTCCCCGCTGCCGATAAAAAGCACCTTGATCCGCTCATCCGGGATCAGGGCCAGGGCCCGGATCAGGTATTCGGCGCCTTTGCGCGGGCGGAACTGGGCCACGGTGCCGGCGATGAAATCCTCCGGGCCGAGACCGAACTCCGGCATCGGATCGGGGGCCTGCGCCTGTGCTTCGAGCGCGGTGGCGTCGATCCCGTTGTGGATGGTGAGTACTTTGTGGGCGGCGTAGCCCTCCGCCACCATGGTGGTGCGCACGTCGTCGCTGACGGTGATGTGGCGCGCCGCCAGCGGGGAGGTGGCCCGGTCGATGACGGCGTTGAGCGATTTCTTCTGGAGAGAGTTGGAGTCGCGGGCGATGGGCGCGTGCACCGTGGTCACCACCGGGATGCCGGCCAGGCGCGCGGCCATCCGCCCGAGCAGATTGGTGCGCCCGCTGTGGGTGTGCATCAGGTCGACCTGCTGCTCCCGGCAGTGGTCACGCAGGCGGCGGATGACGCTCATGTCGGCGCGGTGACGCATCCGGATCACAGTGACCGGCACGTCGATCGCTTCCAGTTTCCGCCGCAGCAGGCCATCGTCCAGGCAGACCACCCGCGGCGCCACCAGCGAGCGGTTGAAATGACCGCAAAGCATCATGAGCACGCGTTCGGCTCCGCTGAAGACCTTGCCGTGGATCAAATGGAGAACCTGGTGTGGCTGACTCATGCCATCTGCCTCGGGGGAAGCGGGTAGGGGTGGGCCGCGGCAGGACGCCGCCGGGGAGGGTTCGCTCCGGCAGTCTAGGCGCAAAGCGACGCCGATCACAGCTCCCATTTTCGACGCGATTCCGCGCGGGATTCCGCCGCGCTGGCACGAACCGGTTCTAGCGTTCGCGCTCCGCGCGGGTCGAGAGCGGGCCAGGAGTCTGTCGCGCATTGTCTTCACGCCGCCCCGCCACCGTCCCTGCTC
>JALXCG010000891.1:2563-2888 GCA_026991065.1 Gemmatimonadota bacterium
AAAGGCAACCAGCCTTCCCGCGGACTCAGCGCCTTGATCTCGAAGCAGGCCCGAACACGGGGCTCGAAAGCCAATGCGCGACAGACTCCTGGAGCCGAACGCGGTGATGCTGGGAGCATTTCCACTTCGGCGGGATGGGAAGGGGAGTGGCGGGGGGTCCGGGCCGGAGAGAGGGCGCGGTTTGGGTCCGGAATGCGAGAACTTATCCCCAAACGGTGTCTGAACTTATTCAAGGAATATGATTGGCGGGTTGACCATCCGGCAGGTTCGCGCCTAGCATTCAGGGCTTAATTCACTACTCTTGGAGTTTTCCATGCCCAGCGTC
>JALXCG010000892.1 GCA_026991065.1 Gemmatimonadota bacterium
CCACCATAGTGAGGGCTGAGATAAAACATCGGCACGATCTGCCAGGAGACGGCGACCAGCAGCCCGCCGACCCAGCCCACCCCGATCAAAGAGAGATGCAGGAGCAGCCGCTCCGCCCGCAGCGGCGGCGCCAGGCCGGCAGCGTAGAGAATGAGCAGAACCACCGCCAGCAGGGTAGCCAGAACAAAGGCGAAAAATGCCAGGCGCATTCCCTGCACGCTGGCATCGGCCGCCGTCGTTCGATGCAAGGCGATCCCCACCGGAATGGTGAAACCGAGCAGCGCCGCTCCCAAGAGCCACGCCGCGACCCATAACCAACTCAGTTGCCCCAGCAGCAGCCCCCCGGCGAAAGCCACCATTCCCCCCGCCAGCAGCGCATGAACGCCGTGCGCCAGGCGCACCACCGGAACCGGCGCCCCCGCCAGCACCGGCAGCATCTGGTAGAGCGCGCCCCACATGATCATGGTGAGCACGCCCAGGGTTGCGACATGGGTCAACGCCAAAGTGCTCGGCACCCAAGGTGAAAGCCACACCTCGGCGCCGCGCCAACATAGAATCGCACCGGCCGCGACCAGGGCGAGCGGCGCACTGAGAAAGAAACTCGCCGGGATGCTCAGCGGCGGCGCCTGATCGAAGCTGAGCCCGGCATCCATTCCTCCGAACGCTCTCATGCCGGCCGCCAAACCAGAAGCACAACACCCAACTCGCTGCGGTCAAGGAGCCGATGGCTCAAGCCGCGCTCCGCCAGGTGCGGAGGCAAGAGGCGTGGGCGGCGAGGCAACAGCGCACCGTAACGCTGCCCCGGCGCAAGACCCGAAACCGCCTGGAGCACCCGCTCCAGGGGTTCCGGCGCCTCCAAGTCGCGCAGGTCGTCGACCGGCGGTCCCAGGATTGTCACCACCGAATCCCACAGATCGCTCCGCGCCTCTTCGGCTGCCACGCCGTGGCCGCTGGTCTCCATGAGCGCCACCAGAGGCCGCGGAAAGAAAGAGGAGCGAATGATCAAGATGCTGCCGGCGGGAGCCTCTTCCAGTGCGGCACGCAAAAGATGAAAAGGATCGTTGCCCTGGGCGATCATCGGCCGCACATCAATCAAGCGCAACGTCGGTTCCGCATCCCGCGCTCGCTCACACTGGCCATCAACGGCGCCCGGCACCGCGGTCACCGGCGCTCCATCACGCGGCAAGGCCCCCACTTGCCACTGCGAGAGCACTCCATCGGCTTGCTCCGACAACGGCACTCTGCGCCCCTCCATCTGCCAGTGCAGGACTGTCGCCTGGAGTGCCCCGATCAGTGCCAGGGCCGCCTGCCCGGGATCGATTTCGGCGGCGAAAGAGCCCTCCGCCTGCCCCTGGTAAACCAACTGCCCAAGCAGCGCCCGCTGCATCGCCAGCAGGTGTCGCAACGCCGCCGAAACCGGATCGGCGGCGGCGCCGGCGTTGGCAAAAAGCAGCCGCGGCAACCCCGGATTGCGTTCCACATGCGCCATGTAGGCCGCCACCATGGCGCGGATTCTGGGTAGCGCCGCGGCATGCGTGCGGAACACCTCCTCGGCACTGCTCGCCAGCTCGTCCCGTGCCTCGTCGATCACCGCCAGCAGAAGCGCCTCGCGGTTGCGAAAATGGCGAAACAGCGCCGGTTGACTCACCCCCACGGCGCGCGCAATGCAACGCGTGCTCATCTGTTCCAAAGGTGTGTCCGCCAAAAGTCCCATCACAGTCTCGACGATCTCTACCTTGCGCTCAGAGGAAGCCATTGATCTGCCTGGTTAGAACCACAATCCACATCTCAGACGCCGCGCGATCGGATGATAACATCGCGGATCGCGGCAAAACAATCACGGGTTCACCATGCCGCCACGGTGCCTTCGCGCACCCGCTCGTTCGCTCTTTCAACCCACCCGCGGTTCGCCGCTGCTATACTCAGCACTTAGCTTCGTGCCCGCGCAACACCAATGGAGAATATTAATGTCCAGCACGCTACGCATCGCCAACTGCAGCGGCTTTTATGGCGACCGGATCTCGGCGGCGAAAGAGATGGTGGAGGGTGGCCCCATCGACTTCCTCACCGGCGACTACTTGGCCGAACTGACCATGATGATCCTCTACCGCGATCGCCAGCGTGATCCGCGGCTCGGCTACGCGCGCACATTTCTCCAGCAGATGGAAGAGGTGCTCGGGCGCTGCGTCGATCGCAAGATCAAGGTCGTCGCCAATGCCGGCGGGTTGAATCCCGCCGGGCTGGCCGAGCGCCTCCAGGAGCTGGCCAAGAAACTGGGGGTCGAGCCGCGCATCGCCTGGATCGAGGGGGACGACATTACCGCTCGCCTGGGAGAGTTGCAGCAGCGCGGCAACCCCCTGAACGACATGTCGAGCGGCAAGCCCCTGGCCTCATTGGATCAGGAGATTCTCTGCGCCAACGCCTACCTGGGTGCCTGGCCGGTCGTCGAAGCACTGAGCCGCGGCGCCGACATCGTGATCTGCCCGCGCGTCACCGATACCGCCCTGGTGCTCGGCCCGGCGGCGTGGCATCACGGCTGGGGCCGCCAGGATTGGGACCGGCTGGCGGCCGGCGTGGTCGCCGGGCACATTCTCGAATGCGGCACCCAGTCCACCGGCGGCAACTACGCTTTCTTCCGCGAAGTCAAATCCTACCGCAATGTCGGCTTCCCCATCTGCGAGATGGAGGAGGACGGCACCTTCACCATCACCAAACACGAGAACACCGGCGGCCTGGTTTCGGTGGGCACGGTAAAATCGCAACTCCTCTACGAAACGACCGACGCTCACTACCTCACCCCCGACGTGGTCGCCCGCTTCGACACCATTCAACTGGAAGAGGCCGGCGAAAACCGCGTGCGGGTCACCGGCGTCAAGGGGGAGATCGCGCCCAGCACTCTCAAAGTCGCCATGCTCTATGTCAGCGGCTACCGCAACGCCGGCACCATCCTTCTCACCGGCCTCGACATCCCCGAAAAGGCGCGCATCGTCGAAGAGGCGTTCTGGGATCTGATGGGCGGGCACGACACCTTCGAAGAAGCGCGCATCGACCTGATCAACCAGACCCCGCAGGATCCCAGCTCCAACAACTACGCCTTCGCTCAACTGCGTTTCGCCCTGCGCGACTCCGACCGGCAGAAGGTCGGCCGGCGCTTTTTCGACAAGATGGTGGAACTCGCCCTCTCCAATATCCCGGGCTTCACCATGCCCACCAACGTCGGCAAATCCGCCTCCCCCTGCGCCTCCTTCTGGGCGGCGCTGGTACCGGCCAGCGAGATCGAGCAGGTGGTGGTCATCGACGGCGAGCGGATCCCGGTTCCCCACACCGAAATTCCGGACGAAAACGTAACCGTGACCCCACCCTCGATCGAGGTTCCGCCGCCGCCCGGCGGCCGCACCCGGCGCATGGCGATCGGCGAGGTTTTGGGCGCCCGCTCCGGCGACAAAGGCGGTGCCGCCACGTTGGGCGTCTGGGGGCGCACACCGGAGGCCTACTCCTGGGCGGTCGAACACCTCACCATTGAGCGCATTCGCGAGTTGATTCCGGAAGCCCGCGGCCTGCGGGTCGAGCGTTTTCTCATGCCCAACATGCTGGCGATCGGTTTTCTCATCGACGGCATTCTCGGCGAAGGCGCCAGCGCCTCCACCCTGATCGACCCGCAGGCAAAATCCCTGGGCGAGTATTTCCGCGCCCGGCACACCGATGTACCGGTGGCACTGCTGCCGCCTTCAGCCTGATCATTCCGGATCATTCGGCGCCCCCCACCGGCTCCAATGCGCACCAAGGCCGCGACCCGTCCCGGGCCGCGGCCTTTTCGATGCCACCCATGCAACACCTTAGATGCCTGAGAAGTAGTCCATCTTGCCGCTGCCGGAGGCTCCCAGGTCTCCGGAGTCCAGCATCTCGCCGGAAGCATCCAGGAAGCCCAGCAGATTGCCGGAGGCATCCAGCATCCCCAAAATACCGCCGGAAGCATCCAGAATCGCAATCATGCCACCGGAAGCGTCCAGAACTCCCAGGAGGCTGCCGGAAGCATCCAACATCCCCAGAATGCCGCCGCTCGCCATCAGCTCTTCAGCCAATCCATCGCTGGAAGCATCGAGCATGGTGATGATCCCGCCGGAGGCGTCCAGCATGCCGATGATCCCGCCGGAAGCGTCCAGCATGCCGATGATCCCGCCGGTCGACTCGATCTCGCCAAGCTCCTGCGCATTGGTTTGCAGGAAGGACCCAAGTCCCCCGGACGCCTCCAGCACTCCCAGAATCCCGCCGTCGGCTCCGCACATTCCACCCAGATCAAAGTCGATCACCTGCCAGGTATCCACCAGATCGGTGGCGCTGTCGTAGAGACAGAAGAACCCCTCTTCGGTCTCGATAAAGAGCGCGACACCCAGTTCCTGGTCGTTGACCACAGCACCGATCTGGTTCGAGGGATAGAGGTTTTCCGGTGGTGCCGCCGGATCCACATAGCCCTCCAGGTCGACTCGTTCCCGGGTAACGATATTGGGCCATTCGGTCAGCGCCCGATAGGGATCGATCAGGCCGTATCCGGTCTCCTCATCCCACCCGGCCGGTCCCAGGTCCGACGCGGTCTGGGTAATGATGTTCTGCACATCGAGCGGGGTGAGTGAAACCTGCACGCCACTGGCATTGGAGAGCAGCATCGCGGCGAGCGCCGCCACGTGCGGGCTGGCCTGCGAAGTCCCGGCGCAGAACCAGTAGCCCAGATTCTTGGGCTTCAGATAGCCGATCGAAGTGCTCAGGATGGCGTCCGGGTAGCCATCTCCATCCAGATCCTCTTTCGACCCGCCGGGTGCCACGACATCCAGCGCCTTGCCGTAGTTGGAATAGCTGGTCCGCAGCGCATCGCGATTCACCGCGCCGACCGCGATTACTTCGTTGTAGGCCGCGGGATAACTCACTTCCGGCCAGTTCTTGTTGCCGGCCGCGGAGACCAACACGATCCCCGCCGCCTCGGCATCCTTGATCGCCGCTTCCATATAGGCACCGGGATCGAAGCCCGGCGGGAACGACACGCTCAGATTGATCACCCGGTAGGGGTGCGGCATCTCGATCACCGCGCGAATCCCATCCACCAAGGCCTCGATCGTGCCCTTGCCATGCTCATCGAGCACCCGCACCGGGGCGACCGTAAAGAAGGGAGCCATACCGGCGATGCCGACGCCGTTGTCGATCTCCGCGGCAATGATCCCGGTGACATGCGTTCCATGCTGATTCATGTCGTAGGCGGCGGATCCCGGCGCAATGCAGTCGGTCGCATGCAGGAATGCCGGCGCCAGATCGGGATGCTGGGCATATTCGGTGCCGGTGGCGGCATCCACGCCGGAACTCCAGGCCACACCGGAGTCAAGAACCGCGATCAGCACATCCTCGCGCGCCGCGGTACCATGCTCCACGCCCCAGGCGGCGGGCATGTTCAGCATCTCCAGGTTCCACTGGTATCCGGCATAGTAAGCATCGCTCGGCGGCCCTTCGCCCGCATAATCGGTATTGCTTGAGCAGACCGCATTGGGAACCGCCGCGCGCACCCTCGGGTCGGCGCGAAAACGCGCCAACAACTCGGCCAGACCACTGTGATCCGCCAGCGGGCCGCGCACTCCGGCACGCCGCAGATGCCGGCGCACCACTTCCGGCTTCGGCGTGCGCACTTTGAACCAGCCGCCCGGCATCTGGTCACGCTCGATCCGCAGACCATAGTCAGCCAGGAATGCCGCCCGCTCACGCCGCCCCACGCCCCGCCGCAACTGCACCAGCAACTCGCGATCCACCACCTCGACCAACGCTCCGCTCCGCCCCAGCGGACTCTCGACCGTCGCCCGTCCGGCCACCTGCGGTGTGGCCGTGGTGACCGGCGCTACCGCCGCCCGCGCGCCGGCCGGAACCAGCGCAAGACCACCGGCGAACGCCAACCCAGCGACCCACAATGTCCGCCGCGCCCAGCGCCGAGAGGTCCAGTTGTCATCGTGTTGCCGAACTAAATGCTCGGGAAAGTTCATGCTCGTCTCCTGGCAAAAGGACACCGGAATCGTGATCGAGAACCGACCCGGTCGACTCTCCGGGTCCACCCGCTCTGGTGCAGGAGTCGTGCCGAACCGGGAATTGCAAGATGCAAGCCTCGAAATCCTTGGAGCACAACACCTCCGCTATCTCCTACTCGTCTCGTGCGATCTGCACGATGCAACCTTCCTGGCGATCGTTCAGAATTCGCACAAGCCTGTTCACTCGGCACACTCCACCACCTGGGCAGCGATCTCCACCCGGTTCCGGCCACTGCGTTTGGCCACGTAGAGCGCCTCATCCGCGCTCGGCAAAAGCACTTCCACCTGGCGCCGATCTTTCGCTTCCACCCCAACCACACCAAAGCTGCAGGTCACCGGACGCCCCTCAATGAGTGGCGCCGCTTCGATGCCCGCGCGCAGACGCTCGGCAACCGCCGCCGCGGCCACCGCCGTCATGCCGGGCAGCGAAACCGCGAACTCTTCACCGCCCAGCCGGCCCACCATCCCGGGCCCCTGGGTCAGCTCCTTCAGGATCGCGGCAACCCCCGCCAATACGTGATCACCTTGCGCGTGTCCCAGTTCATCGTTGACCCGCTTGAAGTGGTCGATGTCGACCATCAGCAGCGAAAACGGCAGCCCCATGCCGATCGTGCGCTCATAGTCTTCCGCCAGGCGCTGGAGGAAGTAGTGCCGGATCGCCACCCGCGTCAGCCCATCCACGGTCGCCCGCTCAAAGAGGCGGGCGTTGCGAATCGCCAACGCCGCCTGGTTGGCCAGCGACTGCAACACAAAAAGCTCATCCCGCCCGAGATCATAAACCGGCCGCTCGTCATCCACGTAAATCACGCCGATCACCCCATCCATGCTCGCCACCGGCAGACCGATCATAAAGCGCAGATCGAGTTTTCGAATCGATGAGCGGCGCCGGAAATCCTGAGCCTCCTCCGCATTGGTCACGATCACCACTTGCCCGCGCCGAAACACATCTTCAACAAACGTCTTGCTGTAGCTGATACTGGCCGGGTCGTCCACCTGCGGGCCGGCGTAAGCCACCAACTCGCTCTCTTTGCTCTTTTCATTCTTTAGAAAGAGCAGCGCCCGTTTGCCGCCGGTCAGCTCGATCGTCTTCTGCGCAATCAGGTCGAGCAGTGGCGAAAGCTCGTGAATCGCATTGATCTGCAGCGTGATATCCAGCAGATGGCGCAGCAGGTGATCGCCGGTCATGCTCCGCGCCTGCTCCGCGGCCACCGGCGCGTCGTTGTCGATCTCCAGCAGAAGCCGGCTCGCCACACTGTGGTCCGCCAGCGCCCCCAACTTCTCGAAACCGGCGATGGCGTGCTCCAGAACCGCCCGCGCCGCGCCATAGCGTCGCATCCGCTGGAGTATCTGCGAGCGCTGCACATCCACTCGGTGCGCAGCATGAATCAGATTCGACTTCGCCATCAGCCGCCGCGCCCGCCCGTAGCGTGCCAATGCCCGGTCCCGCAACCCCCGCCGCAAAGCCACCGCCGCGCCCAGCGCCAGTCCGTTGGCCACCTCCGCGCGACTCCCGGCCCGTCCGGCGGCGCGCAGCGCGATCGCCGCCAACGCCCCCGCTACCATCGCATCGCCGTACTCCAACTCCCACGCCGCGATCCGCCGCAGCGCTTCGATCCCCTCACCGGTTGCGACCATGCCGCGCGCATCTCCCTGCGGCGAGTTCTCCACCCAAAGTGCGGCTGCCCGCCCAAAGCGCTCCCGCGCCTCCGTCGCATCGCCGTCCAGCAGAGCCAGCTCCCCCATATTCCCTTCGACCGCGGCGATCCCGCTCCACTCATCCAGCGCCTGCGCCAACTCCAGCGCCTCCTCCAGAAGTCCGCGCGCCCGCCGAAAATCCCCCTGATCGCGCAGCAACTGCCCAAGATTGTTCAGCGCCCGCATCCGTGCCGGAAGATCCCCCACACTCGAGGCAACCGCCAGCACATCGCGGTAGGTCTCCGCCGCCTGGTTCCATTCCCCCCCCGCGGCCTGGGCCACCGCTTGATTCGACAGCGCCACCAGATAGGCATTCAGGTCGTGCGTTCGGCGGCTGCGCTCCGCCGCATTGCGGAAGCACCCCACCGCTTGCGCATACTCCCCGCGCTGCCAATGCACCGCGCCGATCGCCACCTCACAGGCAGTCGCCCGGCGCTCATCGCCCAACTCCAGGAAAGTCTTCAGCGCATCGGCGTAGGCCTGCGTCGCCGCCGCCAGATTGCCGCGGTTCAGGTCCACCCGCGCGCGGGTGTGCTTGAGCGCCGCCCGCTCGCGCCGCCCGTCAACTGTCTCGGGGATCACCGCCTCCGCCGCCGCCAGGCTCTCCAGGCACGCTTCGATCTCGCGCCGCGCCAGTTGCGCCAAACCGCGCCGGTGGAGCAACCGCACCCGCAGAGTCGCCGCCTCGCTCCCCGGCACCAACTCCGCCGCCCGCAAACCGACCGCCACCACACGCTCCGCATCCGCCGATCGATTCATCACCACCAAAGAGCGCGCCAGGGCTCCCGCCGCCCGCGCCCGGCGCCACGGATCCGCGGCATCCAGGAGCGGTCGCACCGTCTCCTCAACTTCCGCCGCGCGACCCGCACGATCCAACGCCTCTCCCCGCGCCAGAACCATCTCTTCCAGCAGATCCCGCGGCGCCTGCGCCTGGAAGCGCTCGATGAACGTCGCCAGCGCCTCCGCCTCCTCCAGCGGCGACTGCAAGCGCTGCCAGCGCCGCCCGGCTTCCGCCAACGCCTCCGCCGCCGCCGCAAACTCTCCCACTGCTCCCAGATGCAACGCTGCCCGCGCCAGCGCCTGCGCGCCCGCGCCCTGCTGCTGCCGCGCCGCCACCCCCTCCAGCACCGTTACCGCCCGCCGATGCAGTCGCTCCCGGTCCGCCGCCGACAAGCTCTCCACAATGCTCGTCGCCAGCGCCGCGGTGCTGAAGCTCACCTCGGCATCGCCCCACGAGAGCCCACCCCCGGGGCTCGAGCGATCCACCAAACCACACCGCTCCAACCGCTCAACCGCCGGAATCAGCCCCGCCCGCGAACACTCCGCCAGATCCGCCAGGTCGGAGAGCCGACAGCGGCCGAAGATCGCCAACGCCTCGGCCGCGCGCCGCTCCACCGGTGCCAGGTCGGTGGGCAGGGTCACCGCCGTCTCTTCCGTATCCGGCACATGGAAACGCAGGTCGGGCAGCTCCGCGCTCCAGCACTGGTCGTAGACCAACTGCCCGGAGCGGATCAGCGCCTTCACCCCGCGCAGCACCCGGGCCGGAACACCGCCCGAAGCCCGGTATACCTCGCTCACGAACTCCGCGCGCAACCGCTTGCTGCCGAGGTGACTGGCCAGCAACTCCGCCACTTCCGCCTCGCTCAAAGCTCCCAGGCGCCCGGCGTAGAACCCCTCCGGCACGCGCGGCGGCCGCAAGCGCCGCGGCCCTCCCGCGATCACCGCCAGGCGCCCCCGCGGCACCGCCTCCGAAAGCGCGCTCAGCACCTGCTCGAGAACCGGATTCGCCTCCTCGGTGGCATCGATCAGGAGCAGCGTGCGCC
>JALXCG010000893.1 GCA_026991065.1 Gemmatimonadota bacterium
GCTGCAAGCCGACCCGTCGATCGACCGCTGGCGCCTCTTTGCGGTTCCCGCCGAGATCTATCTGGAGCTTGCGCCGGTGGACGTGGCGGACTCGGGCGGCGCGATGGCTGATGCCGCCCCGGCGCCCGACCCGGGAGCCGCGCCTGTCGCTTCCCGCGGGCAGGACCAGGTGCTGCTGCGGGTGCGTGGAGAGGTCGCGGGAACCGCGCTTCCCATCGAGGAGCTGCGCCGGGCACGCACCGCCGGCGAGGCCTCGGCGCCGGTCGGGAGCAGCGGCCGCTTGCGCCTGGAGCAGGCCGCGGTCGCCGCTCTGCTGGATGGCTTGATCGATGTCGCCGTGGCGCCGGCGGCAACCGCCGCTGCTGTGGTCACCTACCGCATCCCGCGCTCCCGCCTGGCGCTGCTGCCGCTGCGCGATCCGCTGCCCGAGCACCTGCATCTTACGGTAGCGCCGGAGCTGCGCTCGATTGTCGCCGGTCTCGGCCGGGAGGCGCCGGCGGCGCTGCCGCCGCTGCCGCAACTGCGCGCCACGCTCCGCGCTTATCAGGAGAGCGGTGTGGCCTGGATGCGGTTTCTGGCGCAGCACCATCTGGGGGGGATTCTGGCGGATGACATGGGGCTGGGAAAGACCGTGCAGGTCCTGGCCCTGCTCTGCCTGCCCGATTTCGCATCGGCTGCCGCTTCCCGGCCTGTCTCGGCGCCCGGCGCCGGCCGCGCCGGCTCCCCCTCCGACCGCGCCGCCTCCAACTCCAGATCCAGCCCCGGCTCCGACGCCGCCGGCAGCCGCCGGCCCTCGCTGGTGGTGGCGCCGGCTTCGGTGCTCTACTCCTGGAAAGATCAGTGCGCTGCCCTGACCCCGGATCTGCGGCTGCGGATTCTGAGTGGTGCCGATGCCGGCGAGGCGATCGCCGCCGCCGCCAACGCCGAGATCGACCTGCTGGTGTGTAGCTTCGCCGGCCTGCGGCGCAACATCGACGCCTTGGCCTCGATCCACTGGCGGCTTTTTGTGGTGGATGAGGCGCAGTTCCTGAAAAACGCCGCCACCCAGGGGGCGATGGCCGCGCGCAGGATCTCCGCTGATTCGCGCTGGGCCTTGACCGGCACGCCGATCGAGAACCACCTGGGGGAACTGCACGCGATCACCGACCTGGTGCTGCCCGGTCTGCTCGGGCCGCGCGGCGGCTTTGAACGCAGATTCGCCGCTCCGATCGCTGCCGGCAGCAGGAGCGCGGCCGAGCGTCTGCGGCGTTACCTGCGCCCCTATCTGCTGCGCCGCGTGAAGGCCGAGGTGGCGCGCGATCTGCCGCCCAAGAGCACGGTGGAGCTGCGCGTGCCGCTGCCGCCGGGCCACGCCGCTGCCTATCGCCAGATCGCCGCCGAGGTTCGCCTGACTTTGCGGGGGGCGGTGGCGGAGCGGGGTTTGCGCCACTCCGGAACCCACATTCTCACCGCTCTGATGCGTCTGCGCCAGGCGGCCTGCCACCCGCTCCTGGCCAACCCCGATGGGCCCTACGCCGCGCTCGATACGGCGAAGCTCCTGGCGCTGCAGGAGCGCTTGCCGGCGATTGTCGAGGAGGGGCACAGCGCTCTCCTCTTTTCCAGCTTTACCGGGTTCCTCGACCAGGTCGAAACGCTGCTCCGGCGCCTGAATCTGCGCTACCTGCGACTCGATGGCCGCACCCGTTCGGCGGAGCGCGAGCGGCGGATCGCCGCCTTCCAGAGCCCTGCCGGTCCACCGCTCTTCCTGATCAGTCTGCGCGCCGGCGGCACCGGCCTCAATCTCACCCGCGCCGACTATGTGTTTCAGCTCGATCCCTGGTGGAATCCCGCCGCCGAGGAGCAGGCGGCGGACCGCGCCCACCGCATCGGCCGCCAGGGAGAGGTGATCATCTATCGTCTCTACGCCGCGGATACGATCGAGACCCGCATTCGCGAGTTGCAGCAGCGCAAGCGCGAGCTGGTGGCGCAACTGCTCGGCGGGGCGGGCGACGCATTTTCGAAGTCGCTCTCCATCGAGGAGTTGGAGGAGCTGGTGTTCAGCGAGTGAGGGTGCCCCGGCGCGGGGTCATGCGTTGCGCCTGTTTTCTGCACGATGGCCGGGCCATGTTGGAGCCGAGAGCAACGCCGCTGGGATCGACGCGGGTTCGGCGAGGACTCCCGAGCGGAGGTGTGGCACGCTGCTCCGGTGCGAAGGGCGGCAGCGGGGCGGAGGAGCGGCAGCGGTGCATCTCCCCCCAAAAAAATGAAAGGAAGCGAACCGGATGAGCGCCGCGGAAGTCAGATTCCGGCGACCCAGCCGCCGTCGGCCACGATGCACTGGCCGGTGATGTAGGCGGCGTGGCTGCTCATGAGGAAGCAGATCAGGGCGGCGAGTTCTTCGGGGCGACCGAGGCGACCGGCGGGGATCTCCGCTTCCCAGCCGGCCAGGACTTCGGCGCGGGTGGCGGCGGCGCCGCTGGCGAGGCGTTCGGCGATGATCCGCTCGATGGCGCTGGTGGCGTGGAATCCGGGGGCCACCGAGTTGAGGGTGACACCGTCGGCCGCGGCCTGGCGCGCGAGGTCGTGGATCAGGGCGTGGGCGGCGGGGCGGAGGACGTTGGAGAGGGTGAGGCCGGAGAGGGGTTGGCGCGCGGTGACCGAGGTGATCTGGACGATGCGGCCGAAGCGGCGGCGGCGCATTCCGGGGAGCAGGCGGCGGCAGAGGCGCACGGCGCTTTCGAGGGTGAGACGGTAGGCGGCTTCCCAGGCGTCGAGATCGAGGTCGGCGAGGTTGCCGGCGGGGGGGCCGCCGGCGTTGATCAGGGCGAGGTCGATCGGGCCCAGGTCACGCTCGACGCGGGCGACGAACTGCTCCACGGTCGGGCCGTCGGTGAGGTCGAC
>JALXCG010000894.1 GCA_026991065.1 Gemmatimonadota bacterium
CCACATGGACCCCGTGCGGGACCTGCGGTGGACGGCAGGCACAGAGATTCGGTATCAGACGCCGATCGGCCCGTTGCGGGTTGGTTATGGCACCAAGCTCAATCGTGCGGCTTGGGACCAGGACACTGGAGCTTGGTTCTTTGGATTCGGCCAGGTCTTCTGATGGCGCGTTCTGGTCGTTTTCGTTTTCGCTTGGCTGCTGCTCTGGTCGTGCTGGCCGCGGCTGTGATGCTTGTTTTTCGTCTGGGCGCGGGCTGGCCCCTGGCCCGAACTCTACTGAACGGTACTGTTTTGCAGCCGTTTGGCTGGGAGGTTGAAGGAGGAACGGTGCGCTGGGGCCTGGTGCCGTGGGTACAGATAGAAGCGACGGACTTGACCGTTCATGGAGAGGGTTGGCGGGTCACTCTGGGGCATGGTGCCTGCGAAATCTCTGGGTGGGATCTCCTTTTCGGGCGTTTGCAGATCCGGGATCTGGACGTTCGTCATCTTGAGGTTCTTGGCGGTGGGAAAAACGACGATGCGTCCCGCGCGGGTTGGCCCAGCGCGGAGTTGATTCGGCGGGTGCTGCGGCGCCTTGAGATCGGGCGACTGAGTTGGAGCGACGTGATCCTGGAGCCATCCGGCGGACCGGCGTTGGCGATTGAATCGCTGCGGGCGCATACCGAGCGGCACTCGGCGAATCCCACTCTGCGCATCGATGCGTTGCACGCGCTGGTCACGCAAGATGAGCCGCTCGCGCTGGACCTGGCGAATTTGGATATCGTCGCGACCGGAGAGGCCATTCGGATTTGTGCTGACGAAGTCGCGATCGGTGAGGAGTGCTTGCATCTGGAAGCGGAGTTGCAGCCTGCCGGGCAAGTGATGCAGTGGCGAGTGCGGCTGCAGTTTGTCGACTTTTCGTTGAAGGGGCTGCAGCCGTTGCTCGATTCCACCTTGACGCGGAGCGAGAGCCGTTTGCGCGGGCGTTTGACGCTGTGGGGCGGGGATCCCGGCTTGAACTTCTCCGGTCGCGTTTCCGGTCGCGTCGATCCGATCGATCTGGATGCGGACACTCTGCAAGGCTATTGGGATGGCCACGAGATCGTGCTGACTGAAGGACGCGGTCGTGTCCGCGACATGTGGGTTGAGACCGAGCAGGCGGCGATCGACCCCCGGACCCAGAACTACCGGGTTTCCGGTCGGGTTCGAGATGTTGATCCGGTGCGTGATCTCTCATTTCTGACCGAGACTCAACTGCGCGGCGAAGTGCGCTTCACCGGTTCCCATTTCGGTGGAGACGAGTTTTGGATCGATCTGTATGGGAAAGAGTTGGCGGGAACTCTCTGGGGACTGCCCCTGAGTGGGTCGGCGCTTCGGTTCCGCTACGCGAAGAGAAAGATCGAGATCGACAGTCTTGAAGTGAGTTGGCCCGCTGCACAGGTGCGCGCCAATGGCAAGGTCGACCTGGACGCTCGGTCTATGTGGTGGGAAGGCAGGCTCTCGGTATCCAAAGTTTCACCATTCCTTGCCCATTTCGTGCCGGTTGACGGCCTGCAGGGGGAACTCCAGGCCAATGCGCGCGTGGCTGGTCCGCTGAGCAGTCCGCGACTCACGGCGACCTACTCCGGCACGAATCTGGAATATGGAGCGCTGCGGCTCGCCGACTACCGCGGCGAAGCGGATCTGGACTCCGTCTTTACTCAGCCGGTGGGCCAGGTCTTTCTGCGCGGAAATGGCCATCTCGGCACGTTGCCTGTGCGCATCGACGAGAGTCGACTTACGGCCCGCGGGCGCTCTTTGATGCTGCGCTCTTTCACCGCTCACCAGGGCATTCGCCGGATTCAGGCGGCAGGGCCGCTGTGGATCGAGAACGGCATTCGGGGCGAGTTGTCCTCTCTGACCATGGACTCTCCTTTCGGCGCAGCCGAGGTGTCCGGCGGAGTCTCGTTTCGCGGTGCAGATGGCCACTTCGCGCTTGCGGATACCGAGCTGCGGTTGGCCCGAGGCAGTGTGAGTCTGTCGGGAAGTTACGATTCGCGGGCGGGGCTGGATCTGGACGTCGTCCCTCACGCAGTCGATTTGGCGCGCCTCGCGCGGCTCCTTGGTGGCGATTCCAAGTGGGTGAGCGGTCGTTTGTCCGGGCGGGCCAGCATTGCCGGGGAATTCGCCAACCCGGAGGTGCGGTCACAGTTGGAGGTCAGTGGCGCGCGCGTCGGACCGGTGGACCTCGGACGAATGACCGCCACCCTGACTCTGCGCGACGGTGGTTTGCGGATCGCGGGCGCTGAGGCGCGCAATGAAGACGCCGAGTTGCACGTGAGTGGCGTCTATCCGCTCGGTCCTCAAGTTGGCTGGTGGCCCTCTGCCACCACTACCGACACGATGGCGTTCGAAATGCGGGCTGGTGGCTGGGACTTGGAGGAACTCGGTGCCCTGGTCGGCATCGACTCGCTGGCTGGGAGATTGGGGGGGAGTGCTGAGTTCAGCGGACGCTTGACTGCCCCGACCGTGGCCGCCGAGGTCCAGGCGAACGATCTGGAGGTCCGTGGCGATCGGTACGGAACTGTAAGCCTGGACGGCGTCATTGCGGGGGGTGGGTTGCAGATGGATCTTCGTTCCGCCTCCGGCTCGACGGCGCGGGGCGTCATTCCGCTGGAGTTCTGCCTGGCTCCACCCCATCTCGCCCCCGGCCCGGCCCCGGTGGATCTTCAACTGGAACTTCGCGATTTCGACATTGGTTTCGTGCGCCACCTGGTTCCGGATGTGACCCAGGCGCGGGGCCGACTGGATTTTTCAGGTGAATTGCGCGGGGCACTGCCTTGGCCGGAGGCTTATGGGCAAGCACGACTTGAGGATGGCTGGGTCAAGCTCTTGTGGATGGACATACCGGTTCACAACATTGGCGGCGAGGCCCAGGTCGCCGGTCCGTGGGTCGATCTCCATGCGCATGGACAGATGGGGGCTGAAGGTCGAGTCCAGACTGACGGGAAGCTGCGCTGGGAGCACTTTGTTCCAGTTGACTACAATCTGGAGGTCGACGGACGGAAGGTGCCGGTCGGCTGGTTCCCGGATCTGCGGGCCGTGGTCGATGCCCGTCTCAAGTTCACCGAGAATCTCCACATATCCGGCAAAGTGGATGTGCGCGAGGCAGTCTACAGCCGGGATTTCGGTGCCGCACCGCAACCGATTCCCCCTCCGCCACTGCCCGGTGAAGCGACGCCGTTTCGGCTCTCTTACGATGTAGAAGTGCATGGCGACCGGCATCTCTGGCTGCGGAACACCGAAGCACAGATGGAACTCCGTGGCGACCTTCGAATTCAGAGTTTCCCCGACCCCGCGGATGTTGAACTTCCCTTTGGCATTCAGGGTGAGTTGGAGGTGATTCGCGGAACCTACACGATCCTCGGCAAGAACCGCTTCACCATCGAACGCGGCTCGATTCAGATGCTCGATCCGCTGATTC
This sequence comes from Gemmatimonadota bacterium, assembly GCA_026991065.1. Classification (GTDB taxonomy): domain Bacteria; genus JALXCG01. The sequence goes on from JALXCG010000894.1 coordinate 3,443, forward strand.
TGGACCCGGATGTAGAGATTGAAGCGTCCGCGGTATTGCGGGAACGAGTGCGCAGTGCCGACGGACGTCGGTTCGAGAGCCGCCCGCTTCCGGTGCACGTGGCCATGCACGGCAAGTTCTTCTCCGACTTGAGCTATGAGTTCACCGATCGTTCCCAGGGAGATGTGCCGATTCCGATTGAGGACGTGGTTCTGCTCCTGACTTTTGGCCGGCGTCGAGCGGCCGCCGATGCCGAAGGTCTCTATGACCCCGCCACCGCCGCGGCCGATGCCAGCGCGATCACCGCACAGTTGCTGGAATCGAAGGTGCGAAAGCTACTGGATATTTCGGTGGAGATCGGAACCGGATCCGTTTCTCCGCTGGAGTCACTCGACGAAACCTATGTGGGGCTGGGCAAGTATCTGAATCCCCGGTTCTTCGTCTACTATAGCCAGTACCTTTCGGCGGATCCGCGGCGCAAACTGGGCGTTGAGTACACGTTGACCGATCATGTTTTGCTGGCGGGTGAGCTTGATGAAACCGATGAGATCGGTCCTCACTACAACGTCGATCTCAGATATCGCCTGGAGTACTGATGGCGCCGCACGCGCGACAACGGATGAAGTTGCCCCGTCTTTCGTCCACCTTGCTTACTGCCTATGTGATGATCGGGGTCGTTCTGCTTGCCGCCGCCGCTTTCTACCACGTCAACGGGCTGATGAGTGCGTTGCGCGAGGATGCGCAGGTCGTCAGTGAAATATATGGGCGTTTCTGCAGCGTCGCCGCGGACCCCAACAGTGGGACCGAGACGATGGACGTCATTTTCGAGCAGATCATTCGGCGCATCGATTTCCCGGTGATCATCACGGACCGGACGGGCACTCCCACGCAGTGGGTGAATGTGGACATCCCGCCGGATCAAGCTGATCCGGAGAGACTTCAGGCCCTGGTCGAAGAGATGGATCAGCGGGTGGAGCCGATCGATGTCCGGGTGGGACCCGGCGGACCGCTGATCAGTCGCGTCCACTTCGCGGAATCGAGGCGAATTCGGGAACTGCGCCGGATCCCTTTCATCCTCGTGGGGGTGATTGTCCTTTTCGGGGTCATCGGTTTGTGGATCATCTATGTGCTGCGTGCCCAGGAGCAACGGGCTCTTTGGGTGGGGATGGCTCGGGAGACCGCCCACCAGTTGGGCACCCCGCTCTCTGGTTTGGCCGGCTGGGTGGAACTTCTGCGGGATGAGTCACTGCCGCCGAGAGAGATTGCCGGGGAGATGGCGGTCGATCTGTCGCGTCTCGAAGAGGTGGCTTCGCGCTTTGGGAGAATCGGCTCGCGCCCGCGACTGCGGTCGGTGAATTGGCCGGTCGTCGTCAACGAGGTGCTGGACCGTTTGCGTCCGCGCGCTCCCCATCTACAGATCGATTTCGAGCAGCAGAACCCGCCTGTACCCGCGGTTCGCGGAGATCCTCAGTTGCTCGCCTGGGTGATCGAGAACCTGGTCCGCAACGCCATTGATGCTTGCCGTGGCAGTGAGAAGCCCGGAAGAGTCTTCCTCTCTTGCTCCTGGCCTGAAGAGGGGCCCACCGTGCGGCTCTGCGTGCGTGACAACGGCCGCGGAATGACTCGCGCCGAGGCCCGGCGGGCGTTTCGGCCGGGGCACACGACCAAGGAAACCGGCTGGGGCTTGGGGCTTCCCCTGGCGCGACGGATCATTGAGGACGATCATGGAGGGCGGATCTTCATCGCGCGAACGCGTCCGATGGAAGGTACCGAACTCGAAGTTCACCTGCCCCTCGATACCGCTTGACCGCGGGCTGGGCTCGAAAAGGCTGGAACGATGCCGCATTCACACATTCTCTGGGTTGACGACGAAATTGACGCGCTGCGCTCCCTGATCGTCTTTCTGGAACGAGCCGGGTATTCAGTGACGCCGGTCACCAATGGCGAGGATGCGATCGCCGCCGTTGCCCGCGGAGGCGTCGACTTGATGCTTCTGGATGAGATGATGACAGGCCTCGATGGTGTCGATACCCTTCGCGCCGTTCGTGAAATCGACGCCCAGTTGCCGGTCGTAATGGTGACCAAAGTCGAAGAAGAGGAACTGATGACCCGTGCCTACGAGGCTCGGGTTGATGACTTCCTGATCAAGCCGGTGCATCCTTCGCAGGTCCTCGCGGTGGCGAAGAAGATTCTGGAGTCCGAGCGCATTGTTGGTGAGGGGATGCGGCGAAACTATGCTCAAGAGATGGCGCGAACGATGCAGCAGATCTCTTCGCAGCCCACGCCACAGGATTGGCTTGACGTGAGTTCCTGGCTGTTTCGGCGGCAGATGGAGCTGGAAAAACTGGACGACCATGCTCTGCTCGATGCCCACGCAGATCTGCGCCGGGATGCCAATCGGGAGTTTTTTCGGTCGATCGGCAGGTTCTACCCCGAATGGTTGGAAAAGAGCGATGTCCTGCTTCCGCACCGGGTGCTGGAGCGCTTGCTGCTACCCGCTTTGGATCGAGAGGAAAAGGTCCTTTTTGTTGTTCTTGACTGTCTGCGGGCGGACCAGTGGTTGGTCATGGAGCCACGAATCCGGAGCCTTTTCGCGGTTGAACCTACGTTTGGGTTTTCCCTTGTGCCGACCGCTACGCCGTTTTCTCGCAACGCGCTTTTCGCGGGAGCCCTGCCGGTTGAGATCCGTGCCCAGCGCCCGGATCTATGGGAAGACGACTTTTTCTCCGAAGCCTCCATGAATGCTCACGAAGAGGCTCTGTTGCGGTGGGCCTTGGAGAGTCGGCAGCGAGGCGGAGTTACTCTTCGTTATGAGCGGGTCGACGGCGGCGGGCCCGCGCAGACCCTCCCGCAGCGTCTTGCCGACGCCACGGATGTGGATCTCTATGCCGTTGTCTACGGTTTCGTGGACATGCTGGTTCACAAACGCACCGTATCGGATGTTATCCGGGAGATCACCGCGACCGAAGGCGCCTATCGAGCGCTCACCGCGGCCTGGTTTGCGCATTCTCCCCTCGCCGCGCTGTTTCGCACCGCCGCGACGATGGGACGCACCGTGATCGTCGTATCGGACCATGGCTCACTTCCGGTGCACCGTCCCGCCAAAGTGGTCGGTGATCGAGGCACGACCACGGCGGTGCGCTACAAGGTGGGGCGAAATATTCGCGCCGACCGCCGGCGCGCCATTGATATTCGCGAGCCGAAGCGGTGGGGATTGCCGGCTACCGCGCTGAGTACCAACTACTTGGTTGCCGGGGAAGACTATTTCTTTGTTTATCCGAATCAACAGCGGCAATATGAACGGCGCCTTGCGGGGACCTTCCAGCACGGCGGAGTGAGCCTTGAGGAGATGGTTGTTCCGATGATGGTGATGCGCCCGAAATGAAAAGACTACTTCTCTCGTCAGTCACTGAAACACGTGCTTTGGGGGAAGCGCTTGGGCGCAATGCTCAGCCGGGAGATGTCCTCCTCCTGGAAGGTGGGCTGGGAGCCGGCAAGACGGAGTTGGTGCGCGGCCTGGCCCGTGGACTCGGTTGTGTGGGGGAGGTGCGCTCCCCGACATTCAATCTGGTTCATATTCATGAGACCGGCCGTCTGCCCCTCTACCACCTCGATCTCTACCGCATCGATGCCCCGGAGGAGTTGCTGGAACTGGGCCTGGATGACGTGTTTTCCGCCGGCAGCGTGGCTGCTGTCGAGTGGAGCGAGCGGCTGGCTGATTTCACCCCGGCGTGCGCATTGCGGCTCCATCTGCGGCATGCGGACGCTGCAATGAGCGCCCGGCAGGCCGAGTGGGTTGCGAGTGGCGAGCGGGCCGGCTACTGGTTGGCCGCTGCGTTGGGAGAGCAATTGTGATCGTCTTGGGAATCGAAGCTTCTGGTGGCGTCAGCGGTGCGGCTTTGTGGACCGAGGAGCAGGGAATGAGTTCGGTGGCGCTTGCCGGACGCGGGCGCCACGCGCGCAATGTCGCGGATGCGATTCAGGCGCTTCTTGCCACGCTCGAGGTGGAGCCCGAAGCGATCGACCTGGTTGCGGTGGGGCGTGGGCCCGGGGCGTTTACCGGTCTGCGGGTGGGCATGGGGGTGGCCAAGGGGTTCGCGATGGGGCGGAACCTGCCCCTGGTGGCGGTCTCTTCGCTGGCGGCGATGGCGGCACCCGCGTGTGTGGAAGGAACCGTGGTGCTCGCGGCCGGGGACGCGCGCCGCAGCGAGATTTTCGGTGCGCTCTATGTCGTCGATCCCACCGGGGAGATACCAGTCGCCATCAGTGAGGAAGCTGCGATTCCGCTCACCGGTCTCGCGGCCTGGGTGGGCCAGCGGCTGCCTTCGAATCTACCCCTTTACATCGCTGGTGACGGAGCGGAAAAGGCCGCACAAGCCCTGGTTGAAGGAGGCGTGGCGGCGGCGCGCTTGGCCGCGCCGGACGCGCGCCGCTCGGCACAGCCGGCTGTGGTCGCCAGGCTCGGGCTGGAGCGGTTCCGCCGCGACGGACCCGATGATGCGGCTGCTCTGGACCCGGTCTACATCCGCCCTGGTGTGGGCGGCTAGTGCTTCCCGTGCGCTGGGCAGTTGCCGCTGATTTGCCATCGGTGGTTGCGCTCGAAGAGCAGATTTTTCCGGACCCGTGGTGTGAAGCCGCACTGGCGGATGCGATTGCCGGTCGCAACATGCTGGTGGCCGGCAAGAGCGGGTCACCCGTGCGTGGTTACCTCGTCTTCAGTTGCGTCGGCCCACACTTGCACCTGGAGAACCTCGCGGTCGCGCGTTCATGGCGGCGGCGGGGTCTCGGGCGGCGTTTGCTTGAATCTGGGTTGGAAGTGGGGCGGGCCGCTGCCCTGGTCACGGCGACTTTGGAAGTCCAGGCTTCCAATTTCGGTGCCCGCGCGCTGTATACTGCGGCCGGGTTCACCGCCACCGGTCGTTTGCCCGGGTATTACCGTGTCAATGCCGCCGGATTGCGGGCGGACGCCATCGTCTACCAACGCGATCTTCGGCTTGGCCCAACGCCGGATTCGTCGCAAGCGCAAGGAGACTTGAAGTCATGACTTACACTGGGGCTCGCGCGGCTGCCAGCGTTTTGGAGCCACGCAGGCGTGTCGCGGCTTGTAGCCGTGGACGAAGTTTTACCGGCAGGCTCCTGGCTTGGATTGTGCTCGCCCTTGCCGGGTCCGGAGCGGCTTTCGCCGGCACGTCGCAGTCCCCGACCGGAGCGATGGTCGATGCGACCCGAATCATTGAGCGGGGGATGGGGGGGCGAAATCGCGTTGCCGATATCTTGGATGCTTGGCGCAGGAGTCCGCACGCGGCGATGACCGCGGAAGGGCGCTGCGGCGCATTCTCCGAGCCCGGCATGAGTGAGACATTCAACATCTTTGATCTCACCAATTTCGATGATCTCGGAGGAATTGACGTGGAGTGCACGCAAGTGCGCTTGACCGATCACGCCTACATCTATGTGCAAACCGACTTGTGGGGCGGAAGCCTGATCAACGATGCGGTGATCGATTCCTTCGTTACCCTCTTCGAAGTGTCGACACCGGCGGTTGCCGATCCTCCCTATGTTTATCCGTCAATCGATCCGGCGATTGGGGTTCTTGACATTCTCGACACGTATCTTTGGCCGTTTCCCGACTCCACCGAGCCCGAGGATGCGGATGGGCGGGACCCGATATTCATCGTTTTTGTCGATATTCCGGACAGTTACCGCCGGCCGGGCGACCTTGCGGTCAATGGTTACTTCTCGTCGGTCAACGAGTTGTGTGCTGACGAATTCAATCGCAACTATCGCTCCTATATCGCCAAAGGCCTGCGCAGCAATGAGCGTGAAATGCTGGTGCTTGATATCGACCCCTCCCTGGGCCCGGGGTTTCGCGACATCGTGCGCGGAGTGCCGGCGCACGAGTTGCAGCACCTTCTTCACTGGTTTGCCGACGATCGGGAGTCCACATGGTTGGACGAGGGTTACGCGGACCTGGCCGCTGCCATGGTGGGATTCCCCGCGGTAGGGCACTACAACGCGTTTCTGGATGATCATGACAAGACTTCGCTCGCCCGTTGGGATCAGTTGCAGGAGGACTATGGTCACTCCGGGCTTTTTGCCCGCTACCTGGCCGATCATTCGGCGTTCGGGGCGGCCA
>JALXCG010000895.1 GCA_026991065.1 Gemmatimonadota bacterium
GTGCGGGGCGCTGCCTGATATCGCTCTGAATGCGGTGACGGTGGCGCCCCCGGTCGGTTTCATGGTCGGCCGGGGCGGGTTTCAGGTTAGACTTTCGGGGATTGTTTTCGAGCGTGTTTTTCTGGTTCTTGGCTCTGGAGGATCTCTTGATGCATCGAATGGCTTCAACTTGTGCCGCTGTGGCGCTGAGCGCAACTTTGGCGACCAACGCGGTGGCGGCCGGGGGGCCTGCCCCGGGAACGCCGGCGATCGATTTTACTTTGTCGGATGTGGCGGGGATTGATCACAGTCTGAGTGATTTTCGGGGCAAGGTGGTGATGCTCAATTTCTGGGCGTCGTGGTGAGGATCGTGCGTTGCGGAGTTGCCGCAAATCGATGCGATTGCCGCTGACTATGCCGACCGCGGCGTGGTTGTTCTGGGCGTGAACTACAAGGAGTCGCACGCGACGGTGCAGAGCATGCAGGAGCAGTATCCCGATATTCTGATGCTGGAGGATCCCAAGGGGGATGCTTATGCACTCTATCGCTGGAATGGCTACATCCCGCTGAACTATGTGCTGGACCACGATGTGCAGCAGACCGTGGATTACCGCATGGAGGGCTATGACGACAGCGTGATCCGGGGGCGGATTGAGGCGCTGCTTGCGGCGGTGACGGTGAAGCTGATTCCGGATGGCGGTTCTTTCCAGCCGGGCGGGAATCTCGGTTTTGACCTGGAGTTCCACAACTGGGGCGGAGAGAGCGAATCGGTGGCGTGGGATCTGACTGCGCTCTTGCCGGGGGGGAGTGACCTGCCGGTGGACGCGGCGCTGCTGGACCTGGCGCCGGGGCAGACCTGGACGCTGCGGCAGGATCTGGCGATTCCGGGGGCGGCCCCGCTGGAGCGCTACAAGATGCGCTGCCGGGTGGGTCAGCAGCCGTATGACCTGTGGAACATGGACTACTTTGATTTTGAACTGGTGGCGCCGTAAGTCGGGCCGGGCCGCGGCAAACGCCGCAGCCAACGCCGCAGATGGTGCCTTGCTGGCGGCCGAGGGCTTGACGGCGGCGTTGGGTTGCCTTAGGTTGCAACCCAACGCCAGCTTGCTTCGCGGTCGCGGGGCGCTGAAAGGATCAGTCGAAGTGCGGATTCTCTTCCCCAATTCTTGCATCTGTTGTTGCCCCAGCAATGGGGCCACGGGGAGGTTTGTGCCAATCAGCGACTGATTCTGTGAGAAACAATCGATCGCGGTGCATTGCAACCCTCGGCCCAGGCCGCGGGTTTTTTTGTGGGCTTCACACGGAGGTCCCGCCCCGCGGTCCGGTCGGGGGACGGCTGGAAACGGTCGGCCGCGACTACGGGAGATCAAGAGCATGGGACGTATTTTTCAAGACATCACCGAGACGGTGGGACGCACTCCTTTGATCGCTCTGGACCGGTTTGCGCCGGAGGGAGGGGCGCGGATTCTGGCCAAGGCGGAGTTTGCCAATCCGCTCTCCAGTGTGAAGGACCGCATTGGCGTGGCGATGATCAACGCCGCCGAAGCGGAGGGGCGGATTACGCCGGGCGAGACGACGCTGGTGGAGCCGACCAGCGGCAATACCGGGATCGCGCTGGCGTTTGTGGCGGCGGCGCGGGGCTATCGGCTGATTCTGACGATGCCGGAAACGATGAGCATGGAGCGGCGCAACATGCTGCGGGCGCTGGGCGCGGAGTTGGTGCTGACGCCGGGGCCGGGGGGGATGCCCGGGGCGATTGAGCGTGCTGACCGGATTGCGGCCGAGATGGAGAATGCGGTGGTGCTGCGGCAGTTCGACAATCCGGCGAATCCGCGGATCCATCGCGAGGCGACGGCCCGGGAGATCTGGGAAGACAGCGATGGCGGGGTGGACATTCTGGTGGCCGCGGTGGGGACCGGCGGCTCGCTGACCGGGATCGCGGAGTTCTGGAAGGAGCACAAGCCGGGGTTCAAGGTGATCGCGGTGGAGCCGGAGGGCTCGGCGGTGCTTTCGGGCGGGGCGCCGGGGCCGCACAAGATCCAGGGGATCGGCGCCGGGTTCGCGCCGGCGGTGTTGCGGCGGGAGTTGATCGATGAGGTCGTGACGGTGTCCAACGAGGCGGCGTTCGAGGGGGCGCGGCGACTGGCGCGCAGCGAGGGGATTCTTTCGGGGATTTCGGCCGGGGCCAATGTCCACGTTGCCCATGAGGTGGCGCGGCGGGCGGAGAATCGCGGCAAAGTGATTGTGACCATTCTGCCGGATACCGGCGAACGCTATCTGTCGACGCCGCTTTACCAGTTTGGTGCCGAGGCGGCGGGGAGCGTGGCCGGCGCGGCTGGCGCGGCCGGCGCGGCTGGTGCCGAGGGTTGAGGGCCGAGGACTGAGCGAAGAGGAGGTTGTGATGGGCATGGCGGTTTTGGAGCGTGGCCGGCGCGTGGTGCCGGCGGCGCGGCCGGTGGAGAAGAGCCGGCGGCGCTGGTTTGGCGCGCGGCTGCGGGAGCGGCTGCGCGAGGATCTGGAGACGGTGTTGCGCCGGGATCCGGCGGCGCGCAGTCGGTTGGAGGTGGTTTTTTGCTACCCTGGCTTCCACGCGATTCTTTTTCACCGGGTTGCCCACGGGCTGTGGGTGCGCGGCTGGCACTTCGCGGCGCGTCTGCTCAGCCATGTGGCGCGGATGCTCACCGGGATCGAGATCCATCCCGGGGCGACCATCGGGCGGCGTTTCTTTATCGATCACGGCATGAGCACAGTGATCGGCGAGACCACCGAGATTGGCGATGATGTGACCCTTTATCAGAGCGTGACCCTTGGCGGAACCAGCCTGAACCCCGGAAAGCGGCACCCCACATTGGGCGCCGGCGTGATTGTCGGCGCCGGGGCCAAGGTGTTGGGGGCG
>JALXCG010000896.1 GCA_026991065.1 Gemmatimonadota bacterium
GTGGTGGCGGCGCTGGAGCGGATCGCACTGAATGCGGAGTCCTACGATCTCTGCATGATCTGCCGTGGCGGTGGCAGTCGGACCGATCTGGCCTGGTTCGATGACCTCGAGGTGGCTGTGCGGGTGGCACAGTTGCCGCTGCCGGTGGTGGTGGGAATCGGGCATCACCGCGATGTCAGCGTGTTGGACCTGATTGCGCGCTCGGAAAAAACACCGACGGCCGCGGCGGCCAGTTTGGTGGCGCGGGTCGCCGAAGCGGAGGCGCTGCTGGAGGAGCGCCGAGAGCGTCTCGAACGCCTGGGGCTGAGCGATCTGCGGTCGGCGGGGCTGGATTTGACGCACCGGGTGGCGCGCTTTCGGCGGGCGACCGGGGCGGCGGCGCGGTTGGCCCGAGAGGGCCTGGAGGCGCGTCGCGCGCGTCTGGAGCGCGCCCGCGAACATGCCTTGGCGGTTGCCGGTCGCCGCCTGGCGGAGGTGAGCGCGACCACGGTTTTTCTGGCGCGCCGTGCGCTGCAGGAAGAACTGCGCGCGGTAACCGAACGCGGGGAGCGCTTGCGCCGTGCCGGCCTGGCGGTCTGTGCCCGAGAGTCGGCGCTGCTGGAGTCCCGGCGGCGCGAGATTCAGGCGCAGGATCCGGCGCGCTTGCTGGCGCGTGGTTTTGCGATTGTGCGCAGTCGGAGCGATGGCCGGGTGATGACGCGGATTGCGCAAGCGCGGAGCAACACCGAGATTCAGATTGAGTTGCGGGACGGCCTGATCGATGCCCATGTGGACCGCGTCGAGGAGCGGTCGGCGGCGGATGTCGCCACGGATCCCGAGGAGAGAAACGATGAATGACCATGCGATGAGCGAGAAGCCCGAATTGGCATCCAGCTATGCGGAGGCCAGCGCGCGGATCGACGAGATTCTGGCGCAGTTGGAGCGCAATGACCGCGTCGATGTGGACCATCTGGCCGAACGCGTGGCCGAGGCATCGGCGCTGATCCGTTTCTGCCGCGCCAAACTCCGCGCCACCGAAGTGGAAGTCACGCGCATCGTGACGGAGCTTGCGGGGGGGAGCGCGGGCGACGCCGGTGAGACGGCGGCTGCGGTGGACGACAGCGAAGAGGCGGAGGACGGAACCGACCCGGACAGCGTGGAGCTTCCCTTTTGAAGCGTGGCGTCCCGCTTTTTCCGATTCTTGTCGCGGTGGTCCTGTTGTTCCTGGGAGGATGTGGGGGCGGGGCCGCAACCGCACATCCACGGGGCGTCATTCTGATCGTGATCGATACACTGCGCGCCGATGAAGTGGGCCATGCCGGCGGGCCGGAAGGGATCACTCCAACCCTGGATCGCTGGGCAGCCTCCGGGGTTCGATTCGAGCAGGCGATCGCGGCGGCTCCCTGGACCCTGCCGAGCACTGCCTCCATCCTCACCGGGGTTCATCCCTCGCGCCACGGTGCCGGTGGCAGCATGAGTGGCGGGTTCAGGTCGATTCATCCCGATGTGGCGACTCTCGCGGAGATCTTGGCGGCCGCCGGAGTGCGGACCCACGCCATTACCAACGGCGCGTTCACCGCGCCGGATTTCGGCCTGGATCGAGGTTTCGAGGAATACGACTACAAAGCCGGGTCAAATTCCCGCATTCGCCGCGCGGATGTCAGCATTCGCGCGGCAGTTCGCTGGCTCTCCTCGCTCGGGCCGGATGAACCGTTTTTTCTTTACGTTCATCTTTTCGACCCCCATCTGAACTACGACCCGCCCGCGGTGACCAGAGGGCGCTTCACTGCCGGCTACACCGGCACCCTGCGGGCACCCTTCGACCGTCTTGCGGAGGTTCGCGCCGGATCGCTGGAGTTGAGCGACGCGGATCGGCGATTTGTGCGCGGCCTCTATGCCGAGGAGGTCGCGGCAGTTGACGTGAGTTTGGGGATCTTTGACCAGTGGCTGCGGCAGTCGGGGTTGGACCAGGAGAGCGCCCTGATCGTGACGGCGGATCATGGCGAGGAGTTCTGGGATCACGAGCGATTCGAGCATGGGCACTCCTTCTACGAAGAGCTGCTGCATGTTCCCCTGTTGCTGCGCTTACCGGGAGAGGCTCTGGCCGGCGAAATCGTTACGGAACAGGTGACGCAGGTGGATCTGGCACCGACCATCCTGGAGATCCTGGGGATTCCACCGAGTGCGGGATCGTTTGATGGGCAGTCGCTTCTCGACGCGGATTTGGCGCCGGCGCTCTTGGCGAAGCCCACGCCCGCGGTCGAAGGCGGGCTGCTCTATGTGGCTGCGCACGGTGCCGGCACGGCTCTGCGGCTACCGGGATGGAAAGCGGTGTTTTGGGATTCGGGGGAACGTACTCTCTTTGATCTGCGCCGCGATCCGGCGGAGTCCACCAATGTCGCCGCGGCAGAGCCGGAGCAGATGCGGGAGATGGAGGCGCTGTGGCGTTCGTTGAGCAACCGCGCGACTGCCGGACAGGGGGTTACGCTCGACGAGGCGGCCAAGGAGCGATTGCGGTCGCTCGGCTATTTGGAGTGAAATGGGGCGAGGCGCGGTAATGCCAGGCGCTATTCGACTTCCACCTCCGCCGGGGCGAGGATTCGCGGATCCTGCGATGCCGGTCGCTCTGGCAGGTCGTTCTGAACGACGCGCCAGCCGTGATGGCGCAGGGTTCCGTGATAGGGCCCATCCCCGACCACGTTGCCGGTGAGCCGGATTGCACCGGGATCGAAGCCACTCTCAACAACCACGCGTTCGCCCTCGGCGCGTGCCATTACCGGCTCGATGACGATCTTGTCGGCCAATGCCTGGCGACAGTCGGCATGGATCGCGCGGACCGCCGCACCGATCTGCTCGTCGGTAAACGGGGAGATCTCCTCACGCAGAAAATCGACCAGACGCCCTTCACGTTGCAGCAGGTGCAGGAGGCTCATGGCGCCCGCTTCGGTCGGCGGAGGCAGTTGGGGATCAGCGGTGGAGGAGGAGCTTTGGTTTGTGGCCGGTGCTTTGGCGGCGGAGGGGGCTGTGGCGGTGGAGAGACGCAGGTGTAGCACCCACGTCAACGCGAGCGCGAAAAGGACCGCGATGGTGACCAGAATGCCAAGCGGTAGCAGGAGCGGACCGGCCAGAAGATCCGTGACTCCCGGGGCGGAGATGCCGCCACCGGTACCTTCCGCCGCCGCCCTCTGCCAGAGGAGCTGGGCGGCGCCGTAGCTACCAGCGACCAATAGGGCGAAGCTGGCGATCAGAGCGAGGAGAGCGGGTACGAGTGATCGTTGGGAAGCAGACATGAGAGGGAAGCCCCATACTGGATGCTGTTTGCCTGAGCGTGCGCGCGTGCGGCGGGGGAAGCGTGAGGTGCTCTTGGGGGGATGCCGGTTTGAGCTTGGCGATTGTGGACCACAAAGGCGAAAATGTAACATAGGGTGTGTCGTACAGGTCGGGGGAGATTTGCACCCCGCGCACTCCAATGATTGAAAATTGCGCGATTCTGCCGAATTGTCTAAGGAAGTTCCTGGTCACCGAGCCGGATGGCTCTCTCCCGGAGATGGGTTTTTGATAAGCAGAGGCAACCGCTCGCGAATTCAAGCTGGAAAGCGCATCCTGTCAATTCTTCAACTCCTCGCCCTGCTGGGAGGTGTGACTTGGAGCGCGACTCGGCAGAGCGCCGCCGCTGAGCCGGCCCTCCTACAGACGCAAAATGTCATCCTGGTGGTGATCGACGGGCTGCGTCACTCGGAGGCGTTCGGTGATTCGACCCACCAGTATATTCCGCGCATGTGGAATGAACTGCGGCCGCAGGGGACTCTCTATACCGAGTTTTACAACGATTTCGGAACCACCTATACCGCTCCCGGGCATCTGGCGATGATCACCGGACGTTGGCATCAGTTGCCGAATGTGGTCAACATGGCGGGAACCTTCGACGTACGTTCGACCGTACCCACTGTTTTCGAGTACTTTCGCAAGAGCACGGGCGCCGATCAGGCTTCAGCCTGGATCATCGCCGGCAAGCACCATCTGGTCAAAAGCGACTGGTCGCTGGAGCCATCCTATGGCCCGGCCTATCGGGCGAATCTGATGATCGGGGGGAGCGATTCCCTGATTGTGAGCGAGTTGGAGGAGGTCCTCCAGCGTGATCGCCCGAGGTTGGTTCTGGTGAATCTGGCCGATGTTGATAGCTATGGGCACAAAGCGATCTGGGATGACTACACGGCCGCCATTCAGACCGCCGACGCTCTGGTCGCGAAGATCTGGCTGGAGCTGATTCAAGAGGATCCCCACTATCGAGATGCGACCACGCTGCTGGTTACTTCCGATCATGGTCGCCATCTCTCCGGGTATGGAGACTTTATTAATCACGGCGGCATGTGCAGTGGCGACCGCCATGTTTCGCTCCTTGCGCTGGGGCCCGACACGCCATCCGGGCACGTGGTCTCCGAGCGCCGCTATTTGATCGATCTGGCCCCGTCGATCGGCGCGTTCTTGGGCTTCCCGACTCCTTTCACCCAGGGGCAGGTGCTTGCGGAACTCTTCACCCAGCCCGGCCCTTTCCTGGAATCGGAATCCCGAATCCACCAGCATGACCCGCAAGCGGTTGTCGCCGGCGATCGGCTGTGGGTGGCATTCGCCGCCAATGACAGCAGTGACACGGGGAACGGGCGCGCCTTTGTGATGAGCAGCACCCTCGACTCGATCGCATTCAGTGCACCGTTGCGGCTCGATACCAGTCCCCGCTGGATCCACCGGCCCACCCTGGTGAGTTCTCAAGAGGATCTTTTTGTTGCCTGGTCGGACCATCGTCCCCTGGACGAACTCGGTGACAATTGGTCAGTCGTTTTTCGGCACAGCGGTGATGTGGGAGCGAACTGGGACAGTGAGATGGTGTTGGCCGGCAGCCGTTACGAAACCGACGAGAATGACTTGGCGGACATCCTGGCGTTTCCCCATCTGGTCGCCAAGGAATCGACTGTGGTGAGCATTACCGGGAGTTACAATCGCGACATTCGGCGGATCCTGGTTGATCGAAGCATCGACGGCGGCGTCTCCTGGCAGTCGCGCATGCTGGCGTTCGGGACATCATTTCCGAAGGATTTCAACAGCGTCATGCTCGATCATCCGCGGCAGTTGGTGATCACCTTCTCGGACCTGGCGCAGTCGGTGGGGCAAGACAGCGTCAGCGACTGGGAGGTTTTCTTGCTTCGTACCCTGGATGGCGGTCTTACCTGGGACGAACCATCGCGCATGAGCGATGCGCCGGGGCCGGACCGATGGCCGGTTGTGGCTTGGGGCAATGGAACTCTTCTATTGGTGTGGGCGAGTTCCGGTCCTGACGGCGGGCCCTGGCAGATCAAAGTACGCTTGAGTGCTGACTATGGGAGCGACTTCTCGCCGGTTTGGGATCTACCCGGAGGCGCGGGTTGGCAGCCTTCCGTTGCCTGGGGAGACGGCAGGTTCTGGCTGGCTTGGGCGGCGGAGAGCGGGATTCTGGTTTCAGCCTCATCTGATGGCTATGTGTGGACGCAACCCGTCGCGGTGGCGTCGTCCATCGATGGGGGTATTCAGCGCAAGCCGAGTGTCGCAGCCGGCGCTGGCCGGACATTCGTCACTTGGGAGGAGCAGATCACGGCCAGCGGCGACTGGCGCGTGCGTGCTGCCGAGGCGCATGTGGGAACACACGTGGGGATCGCGCGGGCACGCTTGAAGTGAGAATCTCCAGCCCGGACTGCTCCTAACTAACCAGGTCCAGTTCCAGGCCCAGACTGGAGAATCCGGTCTGAATCTCCTCCCCGGCCTGTTTCCAGCGGGCAGGGGACACGCCACTGATCGAGAGGCGTGGTGGTACCCCCGGAGCACGCAGCGCACGCGCGAGGATGCGTGAAGTAAACCGGGAGTCGGTCGAGTCGTCATCCCAGGCTTCACCGCCCTCGATGTAGAGCAGGCGACTCCAGGGAACCAGGTCGAGCAGTAGGCGCAAGAGGGCTTCGCCGCCGCTCCCGGAGGGCAGGAGGCTGCGCGGCGACAGGGCCAGTCCGCTGCTCGGGCTGGCGTTCTCGAGCATGAAACGGTGGCTGGCCACGGCGCTTTGCAGCACCTGATCGCGAGCGGGTTGGACGGCGACCTGGATCTTGCGGCGCACTGCTTGTGCCAACCAGCGTTGGAGCGTACGGAGTGCGATGCCCCGCTCTCGTGGCGAATAGGAGGGGAACTCCTCGGGGGCCTCGATGGTGTTCGTGCAGCTGGTTGGTCGCCAGCCGGATGGCAGAATCAGAAGTGGGCGTTCCGCCGGAACCCGAATCGTTTCGATCCAGGCGAGAACCAGTCCCATGGATCTTTCCGCCGCGCTGCCTGTTCCCGCCAGCGGCTGCGGAGCCAGAGCGTTAACGGGACAAGTGATGGCGCTGATGCGAAGGGCGGCATTGCGCAGCTGGTCCAGTTCGGCGACGAACGCGGGAGAGTCGATCTCCCCACGTTGGACGTGTACGCAGTTGAAATCGGCGGATTCCAATTCCGATATTGCTCTCGCTGCTGCGCCGGGGTGATCGATCGAGACGAGCGGGGCGAGGATCGTGGATTGCTTGCGGGCGCGACCGCGGGGGGCGCGGTACCAACCGGGCATCCCCTCTTCTTGAGTTGATACGGGTTGCCGCAAGAGTCTTTGGAATTCCGCTTCCAATGCTGCGGGCGGTTGGTCGGTGGATGATCCGGATTGATCGTTGATGGGCATCGGTGAGTTGTCGGTTGTACTGACCTGTGGCAAGGATTCTGAGTAGCCGTGATCGTGTTGAATGATGGCGGGTTGCGAGAAACCTTCGGGCCGGTGGAGGAAACCGTCCAAGGGTTGGGTTTGGGGACTGCGTACGACCCATGATAGACTATCGATCTTGCTCGCGATGCGAAACCCGGCTCCTCCCCTCAGGATGGAGAATTCGATATTGCCGGGCGGTGAAACTACCGGAGAGAGTGTGAGAGAGAAGAAGCGCACCAATCGCCTGATGGGGGAGACCTCCCCCTATCTCGCCCAACTGGCGCACAGCGTCGTTGACTGGCATCCTTGGGGTGACGACGCCATCCACCGTGCTCGCCGGGAGGATAAACCGATCTTTCTCTCGATCGGGTTTTCGGCTTGTCATTGGTGTCAAGTGATGGAGCGGGAGAGTTTTCAAGATGACGCGATCGCCCGCATCCTGAATGCGCGTTATATCAGCGTCAAGGTCGATCGAGAAGAACGCCCCGACATCGATCAGCTTTACCAGGCCGCGCTCCAGATTTTGCGGCGCGGGAGCGGCGGTTGGCCCACCAACATATGGCTGACTCCTGATCTGGAACCTTACTACGCGGGTACCTACTTCCCGCCCCGGGACCGGGGCCGCCTGCCGGGCTTTGCCAGAGTGCTGAACACGATGGCGGATCACTATGAACACAACCGGAAGAATGTCCTGGAGAAGGCGCGCAAGACCACTCGCGAAATGCGCGCCTCTCTGACCATCCCGGTTGGGAACACGGAAGTCGGCCGCGAGGTGATCGACCACTACATGGATAAGGTAGTGCGGGGTCATGACCGCAAATATGGTGGGTTTGGAGGCGCGCCCAAGTTCCCGCCGGCGCAACATCTTTCGTTGGCGCTCCGGGTACATCGCCGCACTGGGAATCCGGCACTGCTCAAGGTTGTGCTGCATACGCTGGATGCCATGGCGGCCGGGGGCATATACGATCACCTGGGAGGAGGCTTTCACCGTTACTCAACGGATGTTCGCTGGCTGATTCCGCATTTCGAAAAGATGCTGTATGACAATGCGCTGCTGGGCCAGATCTACATCGATGCGTATTTGATCACCGGGACGGAGCGTTATCGCGAGGTTGCGGCCGGCACTTTTGATTTCATTGTCAACGAGATGACATCTGCGGAGGGCGGGTTCCACTCGACTGTTCACGCCGACACCCATGGGCAGGAGGGGGCCTACTATCTGTGGAGTCACGAGGAAGTAAGAAGGGCGCTGGGTGAACGCGATGCCGGGGTTTTTTGTGACTACTACGGATTGACTGAGGAAGGGAATTTCGGTTCCGGCAAGAATGTACTTCACGGAGCACGCAAGGCTGAATCGGTTGCGATGCGGGCACGCTTGACCTGCTCCGAGCTGGAGGAACTGCTCGCCGCCGGCCGAACCAAGCTTTATGAGGTGCGCTCCAGGCGAGATCCCCCGCTGCAGGACACCAAGATCATCACTTCCTGGAATGGTCTGATGATTGGGGCGTTGGCTCGCGGTGGCAGGGTCTTCGATGATGAGCGCTATGTGAATGCTGCCGCCAAGGCGGCCAGTTTTATCCATCGGGAGATGTACCACGACCACCGCTTGCGTCGGACCTATCGGGGCGGCCAGGCACGAGTCAACGGCTTCCTGGAGGATTACGCCTTCCTGGCCAATGGGCTGATCGATCTGTACGAGGCAACTTTCGAACCCTGGTGGCTGGCCTGGGCGTCGGAACTCGTGACCGCCATTCACGAGATCTTTCTCGACCCGGAAACCAACGGTCTCTTCTACACGAGCTTTGATCACGAGAAGCTTTTGGCGCGCTCTCGTGAACGGCAGGATTCCGCCCTTCCCGCCGGTGCTTCGAAGGCTGTTCTGGCCGGTTTGCGTTTGGCGAGACTATTGGATAACAACGAGTTGCGCGATCTTTCCCTGAGGGTGTTTCGGAGCTATGCCGCCCGGATTCGCGAAAAGCCCACCGCATTCGCGACGATGCTCTCCGCACTGGAGTTTCATCTGGCGGAACCGGTCGAGATCGCCGTGGTTGGTGATCTTTCGGATTCGAGCGGGGGGATCCTGTGGAAGATGATCAACGGGCGCTACATGCCCCATGCCGTGATCGCTGGTACGCCGCAGAGTTCGGGCGCGGCAGCGGCCGCGGATTCTGATTGGCGCCGGGCGGCAGCGGAGAGCATTCGCATACCTCTGCTGGAGGGGAAGCAACCCGAGAATGGGCGGTTGACAGTCTATGTCTGCCGCGGTCGAACCTGCTCCGAGCCGATCGTGGATCCGAGCGAACTCCAGGCGATTCTGGATTCTGCGCCGACGATGCCTTCTTCCTGACCGCCTGAGTCCTGCGCTGCCGAGTGGGCGGCGCGGACTCTCTCTGAGTTCTCAGAAACGGCCAAGCGTCCGCTTCGCCCTCATCTCCAGCCGAGCGAACTCATTCGCGGCGAGATCGCCATCGTTCGGAGAGCCGCTGCCCGGCACCTGCCAGATCAATGGATCCTGGTCGGCGGTTCCCCAATCGCCTATCGCTACGTAGATCTGCCCGCCGGATCCTCCGCCCAAGTCCTCGATCCGTACGTAGCCTTCAAGTATCGGCGCGCTGCCTGGCCCGACACCTGCATCGGCGCCGGGAGGCAGGTCGAACCAGCCCACAAAGTCGTTCATCCCCTCGTCCGCCAGGTAGCCATCCCAGGCCGCGACGCTCCCGGCTTTGGCCCACGGTGCCGGATCCAGGGCGCCGGGCGTCCGCGCGACGAAGAGGAACCGGTCGCGGTCGGGGGATGCCGCGGGTGTGGCGAGGTAGAGGTA
>JALXCG010000897.1 GCA_026991065.1 Gemmatimonadota bacterium
AACATTTTTCGTTGAAGAACGCCTCGCCCGCGGCGGCTGGGTCATCACGCCCCTGGCCGATCTCCTCAATGACAATGCCGCGCTCCTTCTCCAACTTCTTGGGTGGAAGCTGGGAGTGCAGCAACATATCGGCCTGGATCTCGACCATCTCCTCCAGGTGCTCACTGCCGCCCAACATCATGAAGTTGGTATAGAAGCGTGAAGTGTTGGCATTGTTGTAGCCGCCGATGCGATCGACATCGGCGTAGAGTTGCTCCTGGGTGCGCTTTGCGGTGCCATTGAAAAGCAGGTGTTCGAGCATATGGGAGGCGCCGCTGGTAGCGAAGCTCTCGGTTGCCGATCCCACTTTGACCACCACGTTGACGCCGACCATGGGGAGAGTCGGGTCTGGAATGGCCACGATCGTAAGCCCATTGTCCAGACGGGAAACGGAAACCCCTGGGGGAGGCGCCACCAGTTCCGTTGCAGCCGCGGTCGATGAAGTCGTCGCCTTCTTCTCGGCGGGGGCGCCTTGAGCAGCGGGGGCAGAGGGGCTACCTCCCGCCTCCGGTTGCGTTGGCGCGCACGCGGCCAGAGTGAAACCGCAAACGAGCGTTCCGAGGTGGCGTGAAGAGATCAACATGGGGCGAACCAATCCTGCGACCGGGTGGTACCGACGGTGGCAGTCAAAGGGGAGCGGGAGTGCGATATCCGTGAACTATAGTTCGCGACTCAGCGGCGAGCTAGTCACCGACCAGTTGCCTTTGGCCACGTTGTGCCCGGAACTGAATACCAAATAGCTGTAGCGGCCATAGTGGTTCAGTTTGCGCCCCAACGGCGGCAACTGTTCGGCATCTTCGGTGATGATCCACAACTCCGGCCCCTGTGCGCCATCGAGCGCGAGCACCGCGACTTCGGTCTTGGGGGCCAACTGATGGTCATCCAGAGTGAGTGTGCCGTTGGCAGAGAGCTTTGCGTCTGCTGGCAGCGTCATGCCGGCTGGGAGATGCGAGGAGATCACCAGCCGGGCAGTTGCTGCTTTGCCGGTGCCGGCGGCGGTCGTCCCCTCTCTCTCTGGTGCCAGAGCCGCAGCCAACTCCTTTGCTGCTGTACTCTTGGCCACCGTGGTCTTCAACTCCGCCCGGCGCTCCTCCGCACCGAAGAACTGCGACAGCGTGGCTTCCATCTCCTCCGGATGGAGGGCGCGGAAGAGGTCATAGCCGGGGTCCACATCCACCCGTTGTGGCCGTTGCGGCAGGCGCAGCGTGATCCAGGTGTTCGCCTCCCGCAGTGCAATCCGCTCCCAGCGCGTCTCTCCATTTTCGAGAGTGATTCGCAGTGGGATTTGCAGGGAGTAGAGGGGGGAGCGCTGGCGGAGTTCCACTGCCAGGTCCCATGACGCTTGGGCTCCTGAGTTGGTGCGCCGAACGTGGGTTTCCCCAAGATCGATTTGGGGCGCGCCGGGGCGCTCGATCCACTCTTTCTCAAATTCGTCGAATTGTTCTCCGGAGACGTCGGCGAAGGCCTGAAAGAAATCGTGCCAGGATGCTTTTTTCCATTGGAACGCAGCGGCCATCCAGCGCAATGCGTCCTGAAACGCCTGGTCGCCGATGCGCGCCCGGGCCATGTGGAAGACCATCGCGGCCTTGCCGTAGCCGACCGCGCGGGTTGCCATGTCGGTGCGGCCGGTGAAATCGCGCAACGGCAGATCGTGACCGGCGGCCGCATAATCGGCGTAGGCCTTGAGCAGATCCTTGCGGTAGCGACGCGCCGCTTCGGGGCTCTGTTCGGCTTTGTAGGCGTAGTCGGCACCGTAAGAGGTCAACCCCTCGCACCAGTTGCCACTGTCCGTGTCGACATAGACCGAATTGCCCCACCAGTTATGCAGCACCTCGTGCCCCAGTGAGGTGCGCACGATGAAGGGCAAACGAACCACTCTCTGCCCCAACAGGGTGAACGTGGGCATGCCGTAACCGGTGGGCATGAAGTTCTCGACGACGGCGAAGCGCTTGAAAGGATAGGGGCCGAATTGATGAGAGTAGCGTTCGATATAGCCGGCGGTTGCCTCCAGATAGGTGGGGGCGAGCGAGGAGTCCGCGGCGAAGAAGTAGGTCTCGACGCGAACGTCGCCCGCCTGGGTACTTTGTCGCTGGTAGGGGCCGGCGCAGATGTGAATTCCTTCGACCCGGAACGGTGCGTCGAACTGCACGGTGGTTTCGTTCGCCGTACTCTCTTCGGCGACCGTATGCCCTTCTGAGACCACCAGCCATCCGGCCGGCACTGTGGCAGTGAGGGCGAATCGACAGAGTGACTCTTCACCACTGGCGTACCAGCCCGCCGCCGGAGAGATGTAGGCTCCTTCGGGGGAGATGCGCGCATTGATCGCCATCGCCTCATATTCCAGTGCGACTTGAGCATCGTCCGCGGGCGGGGCGAAGTTGCCTTCGGCGCGGATCGTGACACCATCGACGCGGCCGATCCAGCGCAGCAGTGCAGCCCCGGGAACCTCGCTCGCGGACACGGTAAAGGGAATCGGCAGGCCCGACTGCTCCACCGCGGTGACTTTGAGGTCGGCGCCGATCAGGAGTCGCGGTGCCCCCTCGCTGAAGGTCAGCTTGTCCTCTACCCGGAGCTGCCCGTCGGCAGGATCGATGCGCACCGCAAGTTGGTGGCTTTCGACCGTGGCCAAGAGTGGGGTTGCCGCGGCCGGATGGAGGACGGGGAGCAGCGCCGTCGCGGTGGCGCAGGCCCACAGGGAGACGAGATGCCCTGCCAGGTGCCTGTCGCGGAGTTTGTGTGATGGGTTCGCGGAACCGGCGGTGTTCTGGGCGGTGCGGGGTTCATGCCCCCCCTGCGTGTGGGGGATACGGGCGAGAAGAGACTTGCGCATTGGA
>JALXCG010000898.1 GCA_026991065.1 Gemmatimonadota bacterium
ATCATGAAGGGAATTGTGTCTGTTCCGTAGGAGGTCGGGCCAACCTCTGTTCGCCAACATGGTGTCTGTCGGGGGCTCATCGCCAGGGCCGGCGTGAAACACAGAAGATTCGGCTCCACAGAACTAGATTTTGCTCTATGGTTCTTTGGTCGGAGTAGATGGACCATTTTGGAATCCACCGATTTATGGAGTAAGAAATGACCAAACTCTTCAAGACTGTAGTAGCACTAGTGCTTACCTTCTTGATGTGCAGTTTCGCTTCCGCCAATGCGCAGTTGGTAACACAGTGGGAAGGAGAAGGAGCTGGAGTCTGTTCGCCTCCGCCTGGAGTAACCCCTGATTTCCCAATCTACGCTTGGCAAGTGTGGGCCGGCACTTTGGATAACGACGGCTTCTATGGGAAGTGGACGGACGAGGACGGGAATTACGGCCATTTCAAGTCGGAAGTGGTCTGGGATGACCCCGCACACGCACTGGCGGAAGGTGTTTGGACCTGGATCGACGACGATGCATTTCCCTTCTCGGTCGAATATGTGATGGGCAAATTTGCCATGAAATTTGATCTCACCACCATCAACGGCGTGAGTTATGGTTATTGGTCGCAAATGTACACTGGTGAAGAAGGGAAGATGAAGGGGCACCTTCAGTAGCCAACAGAAGTACGCTGTAGATAAGCTGTTTTGGTTGTGGTCTTTCTACTCCGACCACACCTCTTTCCAGCGCAAGCGTTCAATCAACGCCACCCGCGACAGGCTCCTCGCCTGATGGGAGCTGGTGGCGCAGCGCCCTGCTTTTCCGTTGCAACGTCGCAACTGTTGCAAGGAGACCTGTTGTCTCAAGAGCGGGTGAGGATGTGGCTTACTGGATGTCCGGAATGCGCCACAAGTGTCGCTCTTAGCAGAGTACGATGTCGCTTGTGACGACGAAGCTGCAGTTTCGGAAACAGTGCGAGCTGCCGTCGTATTCTCGGACCACCCCATCGCCGGGGTCCGGCTCAATCTCCCACGGGCCGAGACGTGGGCCGCGGAGGCGAAGTGACGAGTCGAATCTCTCGCGGGTTGCCTCCCTGTCAAGTCAGCGCTTCCAGCTGCCGAATGTTATTGGACCTGCGCCGGACGCGCTCATCTGTCACAAAACCCAGGATCGCATCGCCTTCATACGGATAGGTTATGCACGGGCGAGGCGATCTGAGAGTCTATGGTTTGCCAGCGATGCATGTTGATGCTGTGCAGGCTTTTGATCAGGGTTGAGTGCCGCTGACGAGCGCTGTTGAGTCCCACTGCCGCCCTCTTGGTAAGGGCGGCTGCAGGAAGCAGAGGGATCACCGATCCCAATGGGTGCGGGGTTTTTTGCGGGATGGACCTTTTTGAGGAGAGAGCACAATGGCGAACGTGAAGTGGACAGGCGTGGTGTCGGCAAAACGTGGACGGAAAGGCCTGCCGGGAGTGAAGCTCAGGCTGTTGACCCGGACCGCCACGGATGTGCGTACGGGTCCCGAGATCGTCACGCGACCGGACGGAAGCTTCCGGATTGAGCTGGACCACGACTCGTACCGACGACTCGCCCAGGGCGGAGCCGAGTTTGTGCTGGCTATGGTCGGGGCTGATGGGCAGGTTCTGCGTGAGGATGCGATCGACGCGGCCGGTGGCAGCCTGGATCTGGAGATCGAGCGCCCCGAGATCGGCGTTCACCTGCTGCCGAGCTGGCAGCGCAAGCGCGGCCCGCTGCTTACTGCCGATCGCGTGGACACGATGCGGCAGGCGAAGACCTACCTGCCGGCGGATCCCGCTGCACCCATGTCCGCCCCGCTCGACTGGCCCTGCCCTCTCCCCTGGTTGGTGGAATTCCCCGACCTCCTGGACATGGCATGGGATGTGCTTGATGGTGACCCGGTTGCCATCGATCGCTTTCGCGATGTTCTCGCCACTCTGGCCCCGCGAGAGGGCAACAAGGGATGGCTCGGGAGCGTTCGGCGCCCCGACGATCGCCCGCGCCGCCCGGTGAAGGAACGGGATGCCCTCATACCCCACGAGCGCCTGGTGCCGATGTTTCTAGCCGCTACCGCGATCGCCGGTGGTGACGCAACCCTGGCCGAGCGCTACGCGGGGATCCTGATCCAGCAGCTCCAGCCCGTGTTCAAGCTCGAACCGCTGTGGCGCGCCTCTCGCCACATGCAGTCGTCCAACACACCAGCAAAGATGAGCGCGATGTCCGCCCCCGGGGGGGGATTGCCTGGCGGTGGCTGGGGACCACCCGGTCTTCCGTGCGGCCCGGACGATGGCCCCATGCCTTTCCCACCCAAGGATCCCGACTGGCCCGACCCCATCCTGGACCCCGGCCTGGTGGACCTCATCGGCTGCGCCAGTGAGATGGTGGGGTTCATCAGACACCTGCGCACCTATCGCATCGACAGCATTACTCCCGACACGGGTTGCGCCGGCACAGCGGTGGTAATCAAGGGCATCGGCTTCGGAGACGACCCGGGAGAGGTCCGCTTCGGCAGCGCCTCGGCAACACCCACCTCGTGGGCCGACGACGAGATCTCCGTCACTGTGCCGACCGGCGCCACGTGTGGCCCGGTTTTCATCCAGTTGCCGCCGGAAGGGCTGGTCATTTGCGACAGATACATCCCGATTCGAGGCACGGCGACAGCCACGGTGCCGTTCAAGGGCGGTCTGCCGAAGATCAGCGAATTCCGGGCCACTGGACTGGACGCGGATGGGCTGGTCACTCCGGGGTCCACGGTTACCCTGCACTGGTCTGCCTGCCCTGACGGGGCCACGGTGGACCTGCATGTGTACGGGCTTCCGGGAGGGGATCTGAACCTCACCGGCCTGCCGACCACCGGCTCGCACGCAGTCTCCCTCACCGGG
>JALXCG010000899.1 GCA_026991065.1 Gemmatimonadota bacterium
CTGCAGGGAGAGGCGGTGAATCTGCTGGCGGCGGGGAGCGCCGGGCGGATCGTTGTACGGCAAGGGCGCTGGATCGATCATCCCTGGTCGGCGATGAGCGCGGTGGCCGAGGAGGTGCGCCGGGATTTCGAACTGGGCGGCTGGGAAGAGGCGGGCGCCGCGCCTGAACTCGGGCCGGGCACCCATTTGGCCGGTGAGCAGATCGCCTGGGGGGCGGGAGCACGCGCCCAGGGCGGGGTGTTTCTCGACGCCCGCTCCGGCCCGATCATGATCGATGCCGGGGCCGTGATCGGTGCGGGGTCGATCATCAATGGTCCGGCCTATATCGGGCCCTCGACCCAGCTTTTTGCCGCACGCCTCGATGGTGGAGTCGCATTTGGGCCGGTTTGCCGCCTCGGCGGTGAGATCCAGAGCAGCATTGTTCAGGGGTTCAGCAACAAATACCACGATGGCTTTCTCGGTCACGCGCATCTGGGGGCGTGGGTGAATCTGGGCGCCGGCACCACGAACTCCGATCTCAAGAATACCTATGGAGAGATTCAGGTCGATTGTGGTGAGGGGCGTGTGGCCACTGGGTCGCACAAGATCGGCGCTTTGATCGGGGATCATGTCAAAACCGCGATCGGTACTCTTCTCTACACCGGCACAGTGGTGGACGTGGGGGCAACGCTCTTTGCCGGGGCACCCGCCTCCGGCTATATCCCGGCGTTTGTCTGGGCGACTGAGCGGCCGGTTGCGGTGGCCATGCGCCGCTTCCTTAAAGTGGCCGACACGGTACTGGGGCGCCGCGACTGTGAACTGAGCCCGGCTGCGTGCCGGGTTCTGGAGCAGATTCATCAGGAATCGGCGTCGGCGCGGCAGCGCTATCTGGAGCACGCCAGAAAGCGCAGCAGTTAGTGGGGACACACACTGCGGCGCTCGCCGAGCGCGACCGAGCCCGGCTCAAGGACTTTCTCGAGCGCCTTGGATTCGAGTTTCACGAAGCCCCGCATGCCCATTTCGCCGCCCGTGGTGATGGCGCTCATGTGACCTTCTACCGCTCCGGCAAATTGGTGGTGCAGGGCAAAGGCGCGGACGCTGTCTGGGACTATCTGGCTGCCATGGGGCTGGCTGGCGCAGGGGGAGGGGGTGCAGGCAAGACCGCGAGCGAGAAGGCTTCGCCGTCCTCAACCGGTGGCCCTGCCGATCGCCGCGCAGATCTTGAGAAGCGCCCGTTGCCGCGAATCGGCGGTGACGAGTGCGGCAAGGGCGACTATTTTGGCCCGCTGGTCGTGGCTGCCTGCCGGTGGTCGCCGGCGGCGGAGGAAGCGCTGATCGGTTCCGGGCTGCAGGACAGCAAGCGGATCAGCGATGCTCGCATCGGCCCTCTGGCCCGGGCAATCCGCGGCGCGACCGAGTTTCAGGTGCTGAGTTTGAAGCCGGAAACCTACAATCGCCTCTACCGCAAAATGGGAAACCTCAATCGCATGCTGGCCTGGGCCCATGCCCGCGTTCTGGAGGATCTGCTCACGCTGCAGCCGGACACACCGCTCGCCGTCATCGACAAATTCGCCAATGAAAAGGTGCTGAGGGGCGCCCTGCTGGCCCACGGCCGGGAGATCCGTGTGATCCAGGAGGTGCGGGCCGAGTCAGACCCAGCGGTTGCGGCAGCTTCGGTGTTGGCCCGGGATCGTTTTCTGCGGGATCTTGCGGCCCTCTCCGAGCAGATAGGGGTTGATCTGCCAAAAGGCGCGACCCACGTCTTGCCGGTGGCGCGTCGCGTAGTGGAGGAGCAGGGGCGAGGGGTTCTGGAACGCATCGCCAAGCTGCATTTTCGCACGACGGAGCGGATCTAGCATTTTCCATTGACAGAAGCCCTCGTAGAGCGGTAAACAAGTCTTTCTGTATTCATTCGAATTGGAGGAGTCCCTTGCCCCATCATCGGTCAGCGGTAAAGCGTCTGCGCCAGGCAGCCGTCGCCCGGCAGAGAAACCGTTTCACCAAGTCCACTCTCAGAACCGCGATCAAGCGTTTGCGGGCTGAGAAGGATGTAGAAAAGGCACGTGCTGCCTTGAGCAGAGTCCACGGTCAATTGGACCGCGCCGCCAAGCGCCATGTGCTGCATGGTGGAACCGCGGCACGCCTGAAGTCCAGATTGGCGCAGCACGTCAATCGGCTCGCGGGTTGATCATTCTGGATTGATCCCTGCGGCGCCAGCCGGCCTCTGTTGGTGACCAGTTCCTGGTCCGTTCAGAGTCGCGCGCGGCGCATTTAGCGGCGCTCGAGCAGTTTGGCTTGCTCTTCCAGCGCCGCGGCTTTTTGCTGCTCGCCCATCTCTTTGTATGTGCTAGCCAGCCAGCGCTTGCACTGAATATTGTCAGGGAGCAAGCGGCAAGCTCGCTGCAACTCCTCAAGCATCGCTTTCCTGTTGTGCATCTGCTCCCAAAACCGCGCTCTCGCCAGGGCGAAGTTCCCATGCTCACGCGCCAGACGCATTGCGCGCGGATCATGGCAGGCCGACCCTGACGGGGGAGTGCGCGGAGGGTCGAGCAATTCGCTCGGGTAGGCGGGAAGCCCGGCGGGCAGGTCCTGGCCCGGGGGATAGACGCGCCATGCAACAATCCCCGGGAGCGCCCGGAACCCGTTCAGGATCCCCTCTGGCTGGTCCAGGAGTGCGTAAGCGGGGCGTTTCTCCGGACCGCCGCGAAGGATGCCCCGGCACAGCGCGACATAGTGGTGCTGGAGAGCAGCGCTGTCGTACGGTTGCCCGGCTTCGAAAGGCTCCAGGGCACGGAGAAACTCTTTTGCATGGGACTCAATGGCGCTGTAGAGATCGGGCGCCTGCTGTTCCAGATACGCGTAGTACCAGGAGCGGCGCAGCAACTCCTTGTCGATCAGCACGACGTCGGGACGCAGCCCTTCCACGAAGTGAAGGAAGATCGCGGCTGAATAGGTGTCCCAGCGATCGGTAAGCAGGACGGCGTTGGGCTCCAGGCCGGCCAATAGGGTGCGCGCGTAGTCGTCGACGACTCGGTAGTCCCCCCGTGCGGCGTAGGTGGCCGAGTGGTCGACCGATAGCTGGAGAATCATCAGGGCTCCCAGAGTGACTGGCCAACGCCAACGGGGAGCGTGTCGATAGATCCAGGCCAGAGATGCCCCGCCGAGGAGCACCAGGGCGGCTTCGGCAGGCAGCAAGTAGGTGCGAATGTCCGGGATGTCGTAGCTCCAGGCCAGCGCGAATCCCACGGCCGCCACGGCAAGCAGGAGAGCCACGGCGCGCCAAGGAGGGCGGCGCCGGCGCCGAATGGACAGGAGCAGAGCGAGCGCCGCGATCGGCGGCAGCAGTGGGAGATCCTCGACAAAGATGATTCGCAGCAGCTTGCCGGCGGCTGCCGGCCACGTTCCCGGTGGCCGTGAAAAGAACCAGACGCCGTATTGAGCGCCGCGTATGTGCTGGATAAAGCGCTCCCAGTTATTTGGCGACCCCCAGTTCAGAAGCGGCAATGACGCCGCGCGCAACGGCAGTTGGAGGAGGATGCTCAGTCCGAGCAGAGCGAAGAGGCCGGCGAGAGTCAGGGTTCGCAGGGCGCCGCGCTCGCCGCTGCGAAGGTGCATCCATCCCAGCCAGAGACCGGCCGGCGCGAGCGCCAGGACTGACGCATGGTTGCCACTGGCCAGGCCGAAGAGAAAGAACCAGAGGAGGAGAAGCCGGGTGAATGATCGGCCGTGACTCGCGGCATTTTGGGCGGCGAGGGCGATGCCCAACTCGATCACGACCAGAAGAAATGTGAGTGCGTAGACTTCTGTCTCCGCCGCGGTGAGCCAGAGCGTGCGCGCTGTGGCCATGGCGGTGGCTGTGGTCAGCGCGCAGAGCAGCGCCCAGCGGAGTGGCAAACGGCCGCGCCGGGCCCAATGACCGGTGATCCAGAAGACGCCGCCGATGGCGGCAGCCGCAGGAATGTGGGAAAGCCATGGCAGCACCTCTGCGGCGTGGGAACGTGCCAGGGGCGCGATGGCGTATCCGAGAAGGGAGAAGAGCGGATAGCCGGTGGGGTGAATGATGCCGCCGCACATCAGCGCGGTCATCAGTTCGCCGGAATCGATGAGTTCGACCACTCCCGGATTGCTGGCTGCGTACACGACAAATGCCGCCACGGAACCTGCCGTGGCGGCGCAAAGAAGAACCGCACTTTCGAGGTTTGGCCGCCGCACGGCCCCTGCTCCATCGTTGCCCGGAGGTGCATCAGCACATGGGCACACCAAACTGAATCAGATCTTCCTCTTCTTGTGCCGATTGGCGCGGCGACGCTTTTTGCGTTTGTGAGTCGCGATCTTATGGCGCTTGCGCTTTTTTCCGCAGGGCAACGAAAACTCCTCCTATCGGCTCCAGGCTGTCAGCGGGGGATCCCGCCGGCGCCGGAGATCCGAAATCACTCGGCCACGCGGGCCTTTAGATCCTTGGATGGTTTGAAAACAGGGACGTCACGGGCGGGCACTTCGACAGCCTCGCCAGTGCGTGGGTTGCGAGCCATGCGGCCCTTGCGCGACTTCACCTTGAAACTGCCAAAGCCGCGGATTTCGATATTCTGACCTTCGCTCAACGCTTGCGAGATGCACTCGATCAGCGTGTCCACCGCCGCTGCGGCATCCTTCTTGGTCAATCCCGTCTCTTCGGCGACCTGTTCAACAAGATCGGCCTTTGTCATAGCTGCGTCCTCCTCAAATGATCGCAGTGTCCTGATGGATGCCACCCGCTGGGCACGCGCTTTTCTCGGCTCTGTCTGGAGACGGAAAAGACCAATCCGGGCAGCCCTCGTTTCTCTTCTCTCACGCACAACGATTCCACTTCCTGAGCTGCCAAGCCGGATTGACTCGGAAAACCAAGTCGAATGGCCAGCACCGGCGAAGGGGAGTTCCCCTTGAACCGGTGCACGCGGCTGAAGTGGCGAATCGCTTCCGTCCTCGAACGAAGCCCTGCCGGAAGGCGATCCTGATAGTCATGCCAGCCCGCATCATGATCTCGATAGCGGTACCGCAGGGCGGAAGCTAACAGACGCTCTTCTCCTCTGTCAATACGCCAAATGTCGATGGTACGCAAAGATGGAAGAGCATGAGTCGATCCGGTTGGAAATCGAAATGAGCTTTCCGGCAAGAAATCACCGACCGGTGGATCAGCAGTCGGGGTTGGCGAAGAAGAGTTCCTCGTCGGGAATGATCTTCTGCTTCACGACCTCGACCTTGCTCGCCGCATAGCGCCCGACCTGGGCATCGTCCACCGCCTGGCGGTATTCGGACAGAGCCTTGCGGTACAGCCGATTCACTTGGTCCGCCTGGCGCTTGCACTTGCTCTTCTTAAAGGCGCCAACGGCGGCATCCGCGCGGGCCTCATAGACCTCACCGAATGAAGCGTGCAGTTGAGCGTCGTCGGGGTCGATGGTCAGGCCTTTGCGGACGATGCGTTCGGCATCGTCATAGCGGCCGAGTTTGACGTAGGCGACCGAACAGTGGTGGAGAACATCGACGTTCTGGGGGTCAAGACTTGACGCTTTTTCAAATGATTGGGCCGCCTGGTTCCAGTGGCCCATCTTGACATAGCATTGACCGAGTCGCTCGTGGGGCAGAGGGGAACTTGGGTCGAGAGCGATCAGTCGCTTGTACAGATCCGCCGTTTTTTCCAGGTTGCCGGTCTTGCGGTAGGCGATTGCCAGTCGTTCGTTGAACTCGAAATCGTCGGGCTTGAGGTCAACAGCCTTCTGCAGCGGAGGAATCGAGCGCGCCCAGTCTTCGTCGCGCTGATAGAGCATGCCGATGCGGAAGGCCAGAGCCGCGTCGTCCGGCTGTGCGGCGAGGACGTATTCGTACTGGGCCGCGGCACCGGCGAGATCCTCCTGGGTTTCCAGGAGTTGGGCCAGCCGCTTGCGCGCTTCCAGGTTGTTTGGGTTTTCCTCGATCTGTTTGTGGTAGAGGGCAATCGCATCGTCATAGCCGCCACCGCGAGTCAGCAGTTGCGCTTTGCCGTCGAGGGCGCTCTTGTTGCTGGGGTCCAGGGCGAGTACGGCATCGTATTGTGCCTCCGCCTCGTCGAACCGCTCCTCTTCCCAGTAGACTCCGCCGAGGCGGAGATGAGCGTCGATGTGCGAAGGGTCCAGCGCGATGACCTTTAAATAGTTTTGCTCGGCTTTGTCGAACGCATTCCTCTTGGCTTCCGGCGTAGATGCGTTTTTTGCCGCCTTGGTGTATTCATAGGCGGTGGAGTAGGCGATCATCACTTGGCGCTGGTCGACAGCCGCCGGGGCTTTGACCGACTCCTCGTTTGGCGTCAAAGCGGTGTCTTGGGACGGATCCGCGGCCTTGGGTTGCGGCTGGGTGCATCCGGCAGCAAGCACAAGACCGGCAAGTGCCAATGAGGGCATGGAGCGCAGGGACATGTCTCCTCCGACGAGTTGGAAGGCTTTTCCGGCTGCTTGCCCCCAATGAACCTCGGTTCGCGGAAGCGGAACGGCCGCGGTCGGCGGAGGACAACGTTCCACGCGAGCCGGGTGGGGGCAGGGGAAGCCGGGACAGAAGTTGATCCGCTTTTCTCACCAGATTCGGCGTCGCAGCAGAATCGCTGGTGGGAGATGCGGGTTAGGGGCCGCGAAAAACACTAAGTATAGCAATTCTCGTCTGCCCGCTCTGGGTTTTTCCACTCCCGAGGGCGGTCCGATCCTTCATTCCCCCAAAGAACTCCCGGCTCAGCGCCGGGAAAAGCCCCAAGGGCGTGGCTCCAGCCAGGGCGAGAGCGGGTCACCGCCAAAACCGGAAAACCCAGCCGTGTAGGGATTGCGTCCCCAATCAAGGTGGAAATAGAGGTTCTTGGTTGGGCGATAGTCGAGTTCGATTCCGGGAAGAACCTCTCCGGTTTCGCCGGCGCCGTTCAGGGCGTTGATTGGAGCGTTTTGCGCCAGATCCAGATGAATCCTCAGGTCCAGATTCTGATGGAGTTTGAAGTCGAACGAGTTGAGCAGGATTCCCTGCTGGATGGTTTGCCCGCCGCCACTGACGATGCTGTATTGCAGCCCGTGATGGTGCTCGAACTGGGTGGCGCTGAAAAGCCCTCCGGCGCTCTCCCCAATCCCCAGGGAGAACCCCCGATTGGGTGATTCAAACGGCGTTGCGGCGTTCGCGACTACCAATGTGCCGATAATCAGCAGATTCCACATTTTGAACGCCTTCTCGCTTGGGTGTGTCTCTCGGACCGCTTCCGAGAGGTTGCGAAGTACCTATACCACCAATGGGGAGGCGCGGTTCCCGAGAGTTCAGACAGGACGAATGGTTCGATTTTCGCGCCCTCGAAAGCAGTGGTCAAGGAGCAATCGTCGAAGCGGCCGCCGGTAGCCCGCGCGCATGCACTGTGACGAATGCTCTGGGCCTTTTCCGGGACCGGCCAGGATTCTCCTGCTAGTTTAGCAAGTCTTTGCCAATACGCCGGTTGTGGTTCTTCCCGGTCGCCGGCAAAAGTGCCGGCTTCCCGGCGCCCGGGCAGCGCTGACCGAGACGCATCTCGACACGCTGCGGGGAGTCGGGTTCGCAGCCAACGACGCGGATGGTGCCTTGATGGTGGTGCGAGGACCGGCTTGCAGGCTTGACAGAACCCCTCTCTGACCGGTATTCCCAATCAAACCACATTTTCTCAGAACCGCAGCCCGTCCCAGAGGAGATCGCATGCGCCCTCAGCGTGAATTCGGAGGTGTCCTGAACTGGATCCTCATCCTGTTGGCAGCCGCCGGATTGGTCGCCTCGATCATCATACCCGGCCGTGCCTACTCGCGTGCGGAGCGGGAACGCGCCGTTGCCCGGCAGGACATGCTGGATATCGTCACGGCGGAGAATCGCGCCTATTCAGAGACGCAGCACTACCTGGGGTCTCTGGATTCTCTGCAGCTCTTTCTGGAGTGGCAGACGAAACGCTATGATTCCGTCCTGGATTCGCTGATTGCTTTCTTTGACCTCTCGGAGCAGGGGCTGGAACAGGTCAATCGGGCCGCCACGCAAGCTGGAGATCTGCGGGAGTATTTGCAGTATGTAGGGGATTTGGCGCTGCGCGATGCTTATGTCGCGATCGCCGACTCCGCGTATCAATATCTGCGATTCCGTGGAGATCTGCAGGCGGGGGAAGCAGAGTTCAGTCGTCTTTTTGACGAAATTGCTGCGGCTCTCAATGCGGACATGTTGGCGCCCGCCGAATTCGAAGCGCTGGCCGGCAAGGTGGACAGTCTGGAACTGATTTTCCGGGCCGATCCGGCGCAATTGGAAAAATACGGCGCCTATCGTGAGGATCTCTACCTGACCCGCGCCTTGATTCCGGCGCGAGAGCGTTTTCAGGCTACGCTGAAGGCGGTGGATACTTATCTGGAGTCCGGCTATCGGGCTCCGGCGGCGCTCCGCGTGGCCGCCTCGCAGGCAGACAGTCTGCGTTTCTGCTTCCTTTTCGGTGGTGATGCGCAGGCCAGCGAGGCGCTTGAAGATATCCACGATTTTCTGGCCTATCGAGCTGATCTCATCGAACGCAAGGATGGCTACGACCATCTTTTCGATCTGGTTGCGGACTATCTGCGCGATCCTGGCCGTGACCCGGAGATCGCCCGCGACATGTCGGACCACGTTGACAGTTTGAAATACTGCTTCCTCTTCGACTCTCCTGGTGCCCTCGGTGTGCCGCTGGAAGAGGGCGCCGACGCCGAAGTGAGTCGCACTGCGGATCTGAGTCGGATCTCAAACTTCCTCTATGGTCTGGCGTCCGCCTGGAATACCCAAGTCGACAGCCTTTCCGAGATAATTCCCGAGAGCAAGCGCAAGGCCCATAAGAAGGCGCGAGCAGAACTGCGCACCCGTTTTGCTCAGGAGCAAGAAAAGAAACTGGAAGAGGCTCGGGGCTACGCCGAAGCATTGGGCGTCATGAAGGAGGAATTCGCGACGACCCTTGAGCACTTGAATGAGGATTTGGTCAAGAAACGCGAGGCGATTCCGGCAGTGCGTGCTGCTTTGGAAGCGCGGATCGCCGGCGCGGGGACGCAACAGACCGTGACTTTGGCCGAGTTGCGCGCGCTTTTTGAACAGAATCTCAAGGGTAACCCGGCGCGGGCCAAACAGTTGAAGGGCCAGCTCACGAGTCTTGACCGCGCGTCATTCCCGCCCAGCAGCTTTCACACGCATTCGCCGGCCTACCCACGGGCGATGTACCGCCTCGAGTTGGAAGGCGACAAGGTCTCCGTGCGCCCCTTCCACCGGGAGGAGTTCGGCGAAATCGTCGAAGGAGATGCGACCTGGTAGAGTTGAGCCGCGGTTGCTGATCGGCGCCGCGGCACAGGACCACATTCGAGGCCTACTTTTCCTTTGCGGTTGCCTTTGGCAACGCGGCAGTGCGGAGGAGAGTGGGCCTTTCGAGTTTCTTGCGTGGAGATCCCTTCGCGCGGCCCCGCACACAAAAAAAAGGCCGAAAACTCTGATTGAGTCTTCGGCCCTTTCTAATCTGGTGGAGCCAAGGGGGATCGAACCCCTGACCTCGTGACTGCCAGTCACG
>JALXCG010000900.1 GCA_026991065.1 Gemmatimonadota bacterium
AATGTCGATCGCGACCACAAAATCCAGGGCTTGAAGCGCGGCCAGTGTTTTCTTGGGCTGCGGGATCGCGTGCAGCAGATTGGTGCCGTAGATCATCCAGCCATGGATGTCATATTCGGCGGTCCCGGGGATGCTGGCGTTGCGAATCCCATGGGCCAGAGTGTGGTCGGCAAATGGGTAGATCTGGTCCGGCAGCATGTCCACTGCGTCCGGCATGGGCTTGGCCGCGGGCGCCGGGACCTTCGGTACCGAGAGCTTCGCCGGAAAGAGATAGCCGCCGGTGCGGCCCCAGGAGCCGAGCAGGGCGGCCAGGCAGGCAACGGCGCGCGCACGCTGCGTGTCGTCCCCATACCAGTTCGCGCGGCGGCCGGGATGGACCAGCGATGCCGGGCGCCCACCGGCGATGACCCGGGCGGTCTCAACGATCTCCTCGGGGCGGATGCCGGTTTCGGTGAACGCCCACTCTGGGGTCTTGTCGCGCAGGTGACGGCGCAGGGCATCGAAGCCGGAGGTGTACTGCGCCACGTATTCGTGGTCGTAGAGGCCTTCGCTGACGATCACGTGCATCCAGGCCAGCAGCAGGGCGATGTCCGTTCCCGGGCGAATCGGCAGCCAGTGGTCCGCCTTGCCGGCGACGACCGAAAAACGCGGGTCGACCACGATGATGCGCGCACCGTTGCGGACGGCGGCGCTCAGGTCCTGCACCTGGGTGTTGTGCATGTTCTCGCCGAGGTGTGACCCAATGAAGGTGATCACCCGGGCCGCGCGCATGTCGACCGCTTCCGGGGAGCCGACGGGGGCTCCATAGGTGAGCGTAAAGCCGGTTTCGCGGGCGCCGCGGCACTGGGCGTAGGAGGGGGCGGTCACATTTGGCGTGCCGTAGCCCTTCATGATCGCCTTGAACCAGGAGCCGCCGAAACCGTGAGAAAAGAGAGCGAACGCTTCCGGGCCGTAACGCCGTTGGATCGTTTGCATCTCCTCGGCGACGCGATTCAACGCTGCGTCCCAGGAGACCTCTTCAAAGCTCTGGCTGCCACGTTTGTCGCGCCGCATGAGCGGTTTCTTGAGGCGGTCGGGATCGTAGAGGAGTCCGGTGCCACCGACGCCGCGCGGACAGAGCTTGCCCCGGGAGAGGGGATGGGCGGGGTTACCGACGAGTTTGGTGACCCGGCCGTTGCGAACGTGTGCCAGCACTCCGCACTTCCAGAAGCACATTTCACAGAACGTGGGAACCACGCGTTCGCCATCGGTTCGGGGGTCCGGGATGGCATCTGCCGGGCTGCCCCACGCGGCGCTGGAGAGATGCGCCGCGGCGATGGCGCTGCCGGCCCCGATGCCGCTGATACGAATGAATTGTCGACGAGTTAGTGCCATGAGGGGTCACTCCGAATGCCAAGAGGTTTCACAAAACGTTTCGCAAGAAGTGGGCCATGTCGAGATCAGGGGTTCTGTGGGGGCCGGGAGAAAGCGAGAATGGATGGGAGGTTGGTTCCTTTGCTCGCGACAGTGAAACGTTGTGTGTTGCGTGGTGCATCGTTTAGGTGCAACATGATGAAACATGGCGGTAACGGGGCGACAGCGCCGGTTCTGTTCAGCCCGCGGTTCCCGTGCGGAGCTTCGAGAATGCGCCGGGCGTTTTTGGTACACTCCCGGCTTACGCATTGCGGAATCTGTTCGATCTCACCCATATCGGTACAGGTGCCCAGCATCCATCCATGGGGGATTCTCCGTTGCCATCCGACATTCAGCCCGGTCCGCCGGCTTCCGACTCTTCAAGACGCGCCCAACCCGCGAGCGCCATCGCTGTGGAATTCAAGCGTGGCTCGCGCAACCATGTTGACCAGATCTGGTCACCGGACGAGAAGCCGTTCGCGGCCTCGATGCCGGGCGTCATCGCTTTTCCGAGAATCGGGGAGAAGCGCGGCTACCGCATGATGCGGGCTGATGAGACTCCACAGCTCTTTGCGCTCCATCGCAAGGTATGGGGGGATGAAAACGCCGCCGCGCTGGAAGCGCGCTGGCCGTGGCTGCAGCGCAATCCTCATGCTGAACCGGGCGAAGAGACGATTCCTGTTTATGTTCAGAAAGGGGGGATTCGCGCCTATCAGATCACGATTCCGCAGCGCTTTCGGGTTCAGGGAAAACCGTGGCGTGTGTATCTGGTCGGCAGCCTGACCGGCGATCCCGATTTCCGCGGTGGTGTCCTTCGCCTCCACAATTTTCTCTATGACCATTTCCCGGTGTCGTTCTGGGGATGGGTCTCCGATGCTCTCGCGCTCTATCACCGGACGCTGGGCAGCCAGGACTATGCCAAGTGGCAGGGGGCCGATCCGCCGCTGCATCCGGAGGGGGTTCCGCTGCGGCATGCTTCCCGGCGCACCTACATGCACTGGAACGAGCCGCGGCCACTGGTTCGGCCGCTGCGCGCGGACCCCTATCTAAAGGTTGCTCCTCTTGCCGCGGTTGCCAATTCCGCACTCGCGGTGGCGGATTCCTGGATCCTGCGAGCCGGCGGCGGCTGTCACGTCGAGGAGGTCGACCGCTTCCCCGAGTCGCTCGACGCCTGGCTCAACGCAACCGTCTCCGCTTACGCCTTCATTCTCGACCGCGATGTGGCGTACCTGAATTGGCGGTTCCGCGATTTCCCCGGTGCTACCTATCGCCGGTTCCTGTTCACCGATCGCGAGACTCAAGAGCCGATCGGCTATGTCGTCATTGAAGAGGTCATTGGCCCCCGCGGACATCCGGCCTGGGAGGTCGCGGACCTGCTGAGCCGCCCGGAGGCCTACCGCAACCTGCGCGGCATGCTTGCCACTGTGCTCAGACTGGCCCGCGCGGAGGGCGCCACGTCGGTGCGTGTGCGCGATC
>JALXCG010000901.1 GCA_026991065.1 Gemmatimonadota bacterium
CCGAAGAGAACCTTGATGTTTGCTTCCGCGGTTAGCAAACCAGCGTAAATCGTGTTGGGCGAGTCTTCTGGAATCACCAGGCTGAGCGGCGCTGAAGTATTCGAAACGAAGTCGAGAATGCTGTCTTCGCGCGGGGGTAGCCCGTCGTTGCTGGCGGTCCAATTGGCGCCGCCATCATGCGAGTAGTAGAAGCCAGGATGATCAGGAGAGAGATTAAAGATGTCGAGCCCGGAGAGCTGACCCAACGAACAATAGACGTTGTTGGGATTGGTGGGATCAACAACGATGGCGCCCACGCCCCAGGCGGGATTGGGCATTGAAACGCCCTTGTGAGTCAATCCATTGTTAACGGCTGTCCAGGACGCACCACCATCGGTAGAACGGAATACACCTTCCACATTGGTCCCCACGTATATGACGTTGGGATTCGCTTTGCAGATGGTAAAGTCCAGAATGTGATAGTCGGGGCTCAATGCCCCGGAGGCCATCT
The DNA here is from genome assembly GCA_026991065.1 of Gemmatimonadota bacterium. Classification (GTDB taxonomy): domain Bacteria; genus JALXCG01. The sequence goes on from JALXCG010000901.1 coordinate 491, forward strand.
GCGACCAGGAGTGCCCCCCATTGGTGGAACGCCAGATCCCGGAAGCAGGCGGCGCCGGCTCAGAGGCAAACGGATCGGGAAGATCTCCAGTCGAGGCCCACACGACATTGGAGTTCGTGGGATCGAAGTGGATTCGAGACCAAGCGGCAGTCTGCCCAGTCTCTGCAGAGGTCAAGGCCGGACCCCAGTTATATTGGGCCATGCCCATCGTTGCACTCAAGAGGGTGGCCACGCCGGCAATCAGAACTCGCATATGCACGTTACTCCGTCATAAGTGAGAGTGTGAGAGAATGGGAGAATCCTCTATAGCCTAACCTGACCCATCCATGCCGCACACCCCCCCTCCGCGGCAAAACTCCCGCAAAGGGAAAATCTCCGCAACGCGTCGCTTGAATCGGGGCATTTGCCCCGTTGCGGTGCACCCCGACACAGCCCCCGGCAGCCTCAAGACGGGAAGACCGACTTGTGTCGCATCGTCTATATTCCGCCGCCGCTCTTGAACAAGTGCGTTGGCCCGGTAATTGCTTGGTCTTTATGAATGCGCGGGAGCGGCTGCAGTGCACACCGCCTCCCAATCTCATCTATTTCAGGGCTTGCCCATCCAACCCGCCCGTTCATCGCCGGAGGATCTGTTCATGTCTCACCCCAAAGCACAATTCTTGTGCGCCTCACTCATCGCCGGACTCGTCTCGGCGCCTGCTCTCTCCGCTCCGATTCAGCTTGGCGCAGACGAAGTACGCGTAAATCTTGGTACTTCTACGCTCCAAGAGACGCACGAACTTCGAGAGATCTTGAGCAGTGAGTTCTCGGCTCGTTTCGTACACAGGTTGGATCGCCTGAACGCGACCACCGTAATCATTCCCCAAGACGCTCTTTCACAGTTGCGCCACAACGACCGGGTACGCCGCTTGGTCTCCTACATCGAGCGCGATCGACGGGCCTATACACCCGAAAATCTGAGTCCGGAGTGGATCGATGCAAATGCCGGCGGGCCGGGTGCGCTCGCGACGCCGAATGATCCCGGCTATGGCAACCAATGGGGCATGCCCTGTATCGACATTGAACGCGCCTGGGACCGGTATGGCTTCGCCGAGCGCAATGTGACAATTGCCATTGTCGATACCGGCTCCGATCTCGATCATCCTGATCTTCAAGCGCACATGAATACCGCGGATGATTGGGACTTTGTCAACAATGACAACCGCGCTGACGATGACAACGGGCACGGCACACACACCGCGGGGATTGCTGCAGCGGTTACCAACAACGGTACTGGCGTCGCGGGTGTGCTCAATATCACCATCCTGCCGATCAAGGTTCTTGATAGTGGCGGCTCCGGCTGGTGGTCCGATGTAGCGGCCGGCATCGACTATGCTGTGCAGCATGGCGCGGATGTGATCAGCATGTCTCTGGGCGGCGGCTCCGACACAACCGTTCGCAATGCCTGCCAGAATGCCTACAATGCCGGGCTCCTGGTCTTCGCCTCCTCCGGTAACTGGGGCAACTACTGGGCCAACTACCCGGCGACCTACACCTCGGTGATCGGCGTCGGCTCCCTGCGCACTTGCACCGCGATCTCCAGCTTCTCCAGCCGTGGCTTCGGTGATGACACGACCGAAGGAAACGTCGAAATCGTTGCCGCCGGCTCCGACATCTACTCCACCTACAAGGGCGGTGGCTACGCATGGCTCTCCGGCACGTCGATGTCCTGCCCCCAGGCAGCCGGTGTTGGCGCGGGCTACTTCGCCTTTGCCCCCGCCGGGATGTCCAATGTCGCCATGCGGCACCACATTCAGTCGCATGCTGACGACTTGGGCAGCATGGATACGTACGGCTATGGCCGCGTCGACGCATGGCCGACCGCTGACTGATCCAGGGCTGTCGTAGGATTGTGAAAATCCCCCCCCGGGCGGGCGTCCACTTCAGTGGGCGCCCGCTTACTTATGCAGGAGGAGTTCCGCCTGACAATCAGCGATTCCAGCCATACTCGCGATCTTCCAGCTTGACGTCGGGAAGATCTTTCAGGCGCACTTCGATGTAGTAGCTCCAATGACCGGAGGATTCGCTCCAGCGAAAGCTCCCGGCCCAGCAGTGGAGGTCGCGGCGTACCGTTATGAACTGGCTCTCGCGTTGCCCATCGGTCAGGTTGAAACTGGCACGGTAGTCGACCCCCCATTTCGGAGTCGGACTGAAGCCGAGTGAAGTGTTGATCCGCAGCGAGGAATCGCCGCTCTTTGGCAGCGTCCAGGTGCCGTGCAGCGAGGCATTCCACCCGCCGGCGCTGAGCTTCGCGTAGGGATCATTGGAAAAGAGTTTCTGCCGTTCACTCAGCGGCTCCAGGTCCGGTTCCGCGGCAACGATTGCGCTGCTATCCGCCGCCTCACTCCGCGCCTCCGTACCACTGCTGCTGTGACGCGCATCGAACGAGATCGTGAGATTGCCGCGCTCCCGCCGGTAGGGGTCGTAGGGCATCGACATCTGCACGCCGTAGTCCGGCGAAGGGGTCAGCCGACCTGAAAAATTGATGTTTGAGAAGTGCTGTTCACCGGGCAGATCGTGACGGACATCACGCAGATCGTCATAGGTTCCGGACCCCTGGAGAGAAAGCAGATTGATTCGCTCTTCGCCGCCCTCCGCATCGCGCCATTTGATCTCCAGGCGATTGCCCAGGCTGTAAGAGAGTGTGCGCCGCTCAGTTGGGGTTGAAGATGAGCCGAGACCACTGAAAATATCCAGCCGTGAGCCATTGACCTCTTGAAAATACTGGTCAAATGCCGGCGTGTAGAAAACCGAGACTTTCGGGTCGACGGCATGCATCACCCCACTCAGGCGGCCGATGGATGGCCGGTATATCCCCACGATCGAGGTGGAAACTGACGCGCTCGCCTGCCAAGTATGACGCGCTCGCCAGTTCTCAATGACGCGGTCATTCCGGTGATCGCGATAGCGATCGAACCAGCTCTCGGCGAATATGAGGCTTGGCGCCACGGTGATTCCATCGAAAAAACGCAACCCGCGCGCCGAAAAAGTCACGCGGTGGTCGACAGCGCTGTGCCCAATCGCGCTTCCGGCATTGAAGTTGCGCTCGTGAGACGCCGTTCCCGTATAGGAGAAGCCGAAGGTCCGGTACCAAGCGGGGCCGTCGAGCGCGGCGAGTGAATCCTCCGGTGTCTTCCACGGACCGACGTCGGCTTCGGAGGATTCCGGAAAAAGCGGCCACCACTCTGAACGCAGAGAAAGCGTAGGCATCTCTTCAACAATGCGGCCGGTTTCCAGATCACGGTTCGAGCGTAGCGAAAGCGTGGCCGACCCGAGATCCTCAAAGCTGCGCGAAAGGCTCAGAGAGCCGGACCAGGTTCGCTGAACATCGGAATTGTGCACGGTCCGACGGGCCGACGAATTGATCCGAAGCCGGGTGCCGTCGTCAAAATTCTGGCTATGGGACAGTTGCAGATCGCTGCTCATGCGCTGGGTGTCGGGATTGTGGGTTTCGATCCAACGCAGACTCGACGCCGGTGCATGATAGCGCCAGGCGAAGCGCACCACCGACTCCAGGCGAAAGCGACCGGTGCGGTAAAGATCCACCCGGTTCAGCCAATCCGCATGATCGTTTGGTGCCCAGTAGTAGCCCACTCCGCGCAAGTAACGCCCGGCAACGGCATCCTTCTCCAGACTGGGCACAAGCAGCCCCGAGTGGCGTCCGTGGCGCAATGAGAGCACGAAGTAGGGCAGATAGAAAACCGGCACATCGGCGACACGAACCACCAAGGGACGAGCAACCGCGAGTTCATTTTCCTCAATGCGTGCCTTCGCACTCCAGAAGGAGTAGTGCGGGTGCTCCAAGCGACAGGTGCTGAAGTTCCCGCAATCGACATCGAGGTACTTGCGCCCCACGCGGCGGATCTCCTCACCCGCGTAAATGCCGTCGGTCATGGCCGTAATGCCGTTGTCGACCCGGCCACGTTCACTCTCCATATCCAGTACCGCGCGATCTCCGATGAGCCGCCCCTCGCCATCCTCCAGTACGGCCTCTCCCTGGGCGGTAAGGAGATCCCGCTCGGTTTCGACTTGCACTGAGTCCGCCTGCAAATGATACGGCCCATAGCGCAGCTCCGCCTGCCGGCGCAGTTGAACGACGCCGCTCGGAACATCGAAATCGATGAGATCGGCCGCGTAGTGGATGGTGTCCTGTGGCGCCGCGGCCACCCCCAGAGAATCGCCCGGGCCGGCGGTTGAGTCGGCAGTGCCCTCCTCCGCATGCAGATCCGCGGATCCATCCGCCATAGCTCCGGCACGCACCGGGACCACAACGCTGGCAGCAACAACCAGGCCGAGCACAAATGCCACGGCCCAGAGGGGACGGGCGGAGAAGAGCGGCCGGGTCAAACGATGGCCATTCCAGTTTCGAGGTCGAAAAAGTGCAGTCGATCCGGTTGCGGGCGCAGATAGACGCGATCGTCATAGCGAACCTGGGCGTCGCCGGGCACCCGCACTGTGACCGATGCACCGGCAACTTTGAGGTGAATGTAGGTCTCCGCCCCCATGGGCTCCACAACGTCTACGCGTGCAGCCAGTTCGCCGGACTGCGGATCGAGCGCGGCACTCTCGGGTCGAAACCCGACTTCGAGTTCCTGATCGAGTTGCGAAAGAAGTGCTTTCGGAGCCTCATTCAGTGGAATCTCCACCCCCTCGCCACGAATCAGATAGGCACCATCGGCCTTGATCAGTCGACCGCGAACAAAGTTCATCGGCGGGGAGCCAATGAAGCCAGCGACGAAGCGATTGACCGGATGGTGATAAAGACGCAAGGGCGTGTCGATCTGCTGGATGTCGCCGTCCAGCATCACCACAATCCGATCGCCCATGGTCATCGCTTCGGTTTGATCATGGGTCACATAGATCATGGTCGATTCCAGGCGATTGTGCAGCCGCGAGATCTCGGCACGCATCTGCACCCTTAGTTTGGCGTCCAGATTGGAGAGCGGTTCATCAAAAAGAAAGACCTTGGGATTGCGCACAATCGCCCTCCCCACGGCCACTCGCTGACGTTGCCCTCCGGAGAGCTGGCGTGGTTTCCGGTCGAGCAGAGCCTCGATTCCGAGAATCCGCGCCGACTCCAACACCTTGCTCTCGATCTCACTGCGCGCCATGCGCCGAATCTTGAGGGCAAACGCCATGTTGTCGAAGCAGGTCATGTGCGGGTAGAGGGCATAGTTCTGAAACACCATGGCGATGTCACGGTCCTTGGGTGCCAAGTTGGTAACATCCCGGTCGCCAATGAATATGCGACCGGACGAGACATCCTCGAGCCCCGCAACCATGCGCAACGTGGTGGACTTCCCACACCCCGAAGGCCCGACCAGGACCATGAATTCGCGGTCATGAATCTCCATGACTGCGTTCTTTACGGCCTTGAACCCGTTTTCATAGATCTTGGTCACGTCCTTCAAGCGCACTTCGGCCACGGCCATCCTCCAGAGTTCGAGAACCCGCCAGATTCAGCGCGGTCGCGCTCCAGCCGCGCGCCGGCATCCGTTTGCGGAGACTACGCCAGAGACCCGCTGGGCTCAATCCCTGCAGCCAATCAGCCCCAAGCGGCATAGGCCGCTCCAGCCACGTGAAACGACCCCGCGCAAAGAACCCCGCCGGCTTCGCCCCGATGCGCCGCGGCCAGGGCCAGATCCAGGGCTTCGCTCACGGATGAGCAACTCTTCGCTTCGATCCCGGCGGTTGCGGTCGCCGCCACCACATCGGCGCGGGAACGGGCCCGACCCGTTTCCAGTTGGGGAACAAGAACGCAGGCGGCAATCGGGGCCAAAGCCTGCGCCATCTTGACCACATCTTTGTCTCGCAAGGACGAAAAGACAACCGCGGGGCGCCTTTCAGGCCACACCTGCTTCCACGTTTGAACACAAGCCGCGATCCCCGGCGCGTTGTGGGCGACATCAAAAACCACGGGAAACGGATCCCTCTGAACCAGGTCGAAGCGGCCGCGTATGCGGGCAGCGGCCAATCCGCGGCGGATCGCGGGTCGACCGGGCCAAAGACCGGCTCGATCCAACAACGCACACGCAAGTGCCGCATTGTCCGCCTGGTGGCTGCCGAGAAGTGCCAGGCGCTGGTCGCGCAGGGGGCCGCGTGGACCGTCCAGATCGACCTGCAGACCAGCGGGTTCCTGGCGCGTCACGCTGCGTTTCCAGGTGCGATCGAGAAGCGTCAGCGGAACACCATCACGAGCAGCCCGTTCGGTGAACCACTCCGCCACCTCCGGTGCCACCGATCCCACCACCAGTGGTCGCCCCGGCCGGGCGATTGCGTATTTTTCGCCGGCGATGTCCACCAGGCGCGACCCCAGTATTCCAGTATGTTCCAACTCGATCGTGGTGACCGCGGCCCCCAGGGGCGTGCTGACGTTGGTGGCATCAAGTCGCCCCCCCAATCCCACTTCGAGAACAGCCAGGTCCACCTTGCGGCTGCGAAAGGTCGCAAAAGCCAGAGCCGCGGTAATCTCAAAAAAAGTTGCTTCGGTGGCCTCGATGTCGGGCCCGAAACGCTCCAGGAACTCCCGGACTTCCGCCGCGGCAATGGGCTCCCCGGAAACCCGGATTCGCTCCTCGTATTCACACAGATGGGGCGAAGTGAAGAGCCCCACCCGCTTGCCGCCGGACTCCAGAAGCGCCGCGCAGATCGTGGCAACCGAGCCTTTGCCGTTGGTACCACCGACGATCAGAGTCGGCACCGCGTGCTGTGGATCGCCCAGTCTCGCCAGCAAATTGCGCATTCGCTCCAGACCGAGTTTGACTCCACCACCGGTGCGTGCAAAGAGCCAACGCAGGTCGCGCGGCGCGCTGACGGCTGCGCCGGATTCACGCTGCATCATGAGTCGTTCACTCGCCCGCGACCGGTGCGGGCGCGGCAAGGTGACGCAAAACGCGCCCGACTGTTTCCCGCATCTTGGTGCGGGGCACGATCAGATCGATCATGCCGTGCTCCAGGAAGAACTCGGCCGACTGAAACCCTTCGGGCAACTCCTGCTTGATCGTGTCGCGGATCACGCGCGGGCCGGCAAAGCCCAGCAGGGCACCCGGCTCAGAGATGATCACGTCCCCGAGAGACGCGTAAGATGCCATCACTCCAGCCGTCGTTGGATGGGTCAAAACGGAAAGGAAGGGGATGCGAGCCTCGCGCAGGCGTGCAGCCATCGCCGCAGTCTTTGCCATCTGCATGAGGGAGAGAATCCCCTCTTGCATCCGCGCACCACCACTTCGCGATACAATCACTACCGGAAGACCACGCTCAAGTCCCGCTCGCATGGTTCGGGCGACCTTCTCCCCCACCACCGAGCCCATGCTGCCGCCGATAAAGTTGAAATCCATGACCGCCAAGGCAACCGACACGCCGTCAATCGACGCGCTCCCCGCAACCACCGCATCTTCAAGGCCGGTCTTGGCGGTGGCAGCCTTGACGCGGTCTTTGTAGGACTTGCTGTCCTTGAATTTCAGCGGATCAGCCGAAATCAAGCCCGCGGCGATCTCCTCCTCAAACCCATCATCGGTGAGCAGTGCCACATACTCCGCCGCGCCGACCTTCATGTGCTGGCCACAACGCGGGCAGACCCAGAGATTGCGCATCAACTCATTGCGGTAAATGATTGCCGCGCAGCCATCGCATTTCAGCCACACGCCATCGGGCAGGGATTTCCGTTGCGGGCTCTTCACGCCACGCCCCAAGGCTTTTCTCAACCATGACTTGGCATCCATCAGTCAGCTCCCTTCCAAGACTCGGCGAGTCGCTGAATCACGCCCCGCAGAATTGCACCGAGGTGATGAGCGGCGCGGTTCGAGGCATCAAGCATCTCTGCGTGTCCAAACGCCGGGACCACCGCTCTTCGGGCACTCCCCCCCAACTCGTGCCGATGGCTACCCTCGGCTTGAATCTCCATCATCTTCACAATCCTCGCATTCTGACCGTAACCGGGCATTCCGGTCAGCGGATCACCGCAACGCTACCGCGACGGATCTCGCCGTCGCCACGCGCCACCCAGTGGTAGAGACCGGACGCTACATCATCGCCGTCGCCGAACCATTCGAACGGCGGCTCATTCCAATCCCGAACCAACTTGCCCGCGGCATCAAAGAGCATGACTTGAGCACAAGGGGGTCCTGGAGCATCGCCGAAAAAACGCAATGGCCAGTTGTATCCGGCGATGCCCGGCTTCACGGGATTGGGCGCCACGCGCAAGAGCGATAGACAATCTCCAAGACCGGAGGCATCCCCGGACAGATCAAGCGCATAATGCGCGATTCCCGTGTCCGGATTGTCAGGATCGGCACCAGGATGGAGAGGATCCAGCCAGGTTGTCACGACCAGAACCCGATCTCCCCGGCGACCGACGTCACGCAGGAGGAGTTCGCTCACGTCATCACTGCCGGAAGCGGCCACCCTCTCAAAATCCAGCACCTCGACCGGGATCAGATCTACGGGGTCGTCAGTGGTTCCATCAAAACCAAGAACCGCCTTCCCCACCAGTGCGGATGGCCCGGTCAGTCGGAGGTAGACCGAATCCGCCGCAAATGACTCAAGGCGGGTGTAGCGACCGGTGAGACTGGCAACCTGATCGGACAGGGAGGCCTCGCCGCCACCGGAACTGATTCCGGTCAACTCGGAGTCGATGAATTTGCCGTGTTTGGGTTGTAGGTCCGGCCCACCGGGCGGCATGCCGTAACGTCCGTCGGCGAAGCTCGGCTCCTGCAAGACCATCGCCACGGAAAAATCCAGATAGAGATCGGTCATCGAGCGCGGATCGCCCTGCTCCGCCAGACCACTGGATACGCCGATCCAGGACGTGTCCTGTGAAGCCATGATGGCGCGGATCGTCTCCATATTTCCCCAGCGGTTGGCCGCCCCGAACGCCGAATGATCGGCCAGGTAGCGGGCAAAAAGCCCGGAGTGACCATAGTCCTCCTGCAACTGATCCCAACGGGCGAGCGAAGTCTTGTCATGATCATCCAGAAACGCGTTGTA
>JALXCG010000902.1 GCA_026991065.1 Gemmatimonadota bacterium
CTGCCGGTCCTGGAAGCGGAGATTACCGAGGATCAACTGATTTTCGGGATGGCGGATTCGCTCCTGCGCCATGGCGAGTGGCGACTCGGCATGGTCTATGTGCGGGCAACCGATTCCAGCCAGCATCTGCTCTGGAAGTATCGCGTTGCCCGGAGCCACCCGCGGATCGCGGCGGCCCTCTGGGGAGAGATCGATTCGGGTGCAATTGAACGACGAGCCGCGACCATTGATTCGATCTATGCCTGGACCGATGCGCAGGTGGGACGTCTGGTTGCCGCCGCCGGTCCGGAAGCGACGGTGATTGTGGTCTCCGACCATGGGGGAGGAGCCCGACTCGGCGCAACCCCGAGCTACAATCTCAACCCTCTGCTGCAGGCACTGGATCTGCAGCAAGCGAAGGACGGTTCGGTCGACCTGGCGCGTTCCATTGTCTATGAGCGTGTGGACGAGATGGCTTTCTGGAATCCCGACCGACGCTTGCATCTCTCGCTTCGCGGCCGCGAGATCAACGGTTTTCTGGATCCGGCTCAAGCCGAGCGTCAAAGGGATCGGGTGATCAAGAGTCTGCGCGAGGTGCGGCGAGCAGATGGACGGCCACTTTTCGACCGGATCGCGGCCCTGCCCTTGCGGGTCGATGATCCGCTGGCGGCCGATCTGCGGCTGCGCATCGCTCCCGGCTTGGAACCGGGAACAGAGCTGCAGCTTCCCGGCGGTGGCAAGCTCTCGGCGCTGCAGATCGCCCCACCTTCCGCGGTCAGTCGCTTTTCCGGCAATCATCGCATGGATGGAATCGTAGTTGCGGCGGGTCCGGGGATTCGGCGGGCGGGTCGGCGGCTGCATGGCGCCTGCGCGCTGGACATCGCTCCCACGGTCGCGGTGCTGCTCGGGCTGCCGGTGGCTGATTCGATGGCGGGCCGGGTGCTGCGCGAGATCCTTGACCAAGGGTGGTTGGCGGAGCATCCCCCTCGTTCGGTAGAATCGTGGGGAGTGCGCCAAACCGGCGGAACCGACGCCAGCAACGCAGCGGACGAAGAGATCCGTGGCCGCCTGCGGGCGCTTGGCTACATCCAATAACGGAAACACAATGAGATCGTTCCTCTATCGCAAGGCGGATCGTTACGACCGCATGCTACGTTGGCTCCATGGCGACACGCTGGGCGAACGCTTCGGCGAGATCGCCGCCCGCATCGGAGAGAATCGACGGGTTCTCGATCTCGGGGCCGGCACCTGTACTTTGGCCGATTACCTGCACCCCTCATGCAGCTACGTCGGGGCGGAACTCAACGAAGGATTCCGCGCGCACGCCCGGGCACGTGGGCTGGAGGTGATTGATCTCAACGTCTTCGATTTTGCCGCGTATCCTGACAACGTGGATGTGGTGGTCGCGGCCGATCTGCTCCATCACTTGGTGCCGAACGTCAACCGGTTCCTGAAGGGGCTGGGCGCTTCCGCGATCCCGATGGTGGTGATCTGCGAGAGTTATCCCTATGGGGCCAGCCTCTTTACCAAGGTTTTTGGCCCCCTTCTCGACAATGATGGGGTAAACAATCTGCCGGCGCGGCTGCGGCATCATCTTTTTGACGAGTTCACCGAAGAGCGATTGCGCCGCGACATGGCTGCCGCATTTCCCGGCCGGGAGAGCGAATTCAAGATCCTCTCCGAACGTACAACGCCCGGCAAAGAGCGCCGCGGCTGGGACACGATGATCGCCAGTTTCCGATTAGCCGGAGCGGTTTCTTGATCCCCGGGCGGGAGCAACTGTTGGCCGGCCTGGAGCGGTTCGCCGGCGCTCGCGTGCTGGTTTTCGGCGACGTCATGGTCGATGAGTATATCGATGGTGATGCCCTCCGGATCTCGCCCGAGGCCCCGGTGCCGGTGGTATCGATCCATGATGAGTTCCAGCGACCCGGTGGAGCGGCGAATGTTGCGCGCAACGTGCAGGTGCTTGGCGGACAGGCCACTTTGGTTGGCCTGGTCGGGGAAGATGGCGCCGCGGGTAAGCTGCGCGCAATGCTCTCCAGGGATGGGGTCGATGCCGGCGGCCTGATCACCGACCCGACCCGGCCGACGACCCTCAAGACACGAGTCCGCGCCCGGGGCCAGCAGATTGTCCGCGTTGATCGGGAATCGACCCGGGGTGCGGCGCCGGAGCTGGAGGGGGCCCTCTTGAGCGCGATCTCGAGCCGTCTGGCGGATGCCGACGCCTTGCTGATCGAAGATTATGACAAGGGCACGCTGACTCCGCGCGTGATCGCCGGCGCCATCGCGGCGGCAACCGCGCGCGGGTTGCCGGTCGCGGTTGATCCCAAGATCCGCTGCTTCCGGGAATACCGCGGGGTCTCTCTCTTTAAGCCCAACCGCATTGAAGCAGAGAAGGCGCTGGCTGTGGGAATCGACTCGGACCAGGATGCGCTGCGGGCGGCGCAGCGTTTGCTCCGCGAATTGGGGTGCGGTGCGGTTCTTCTCACGCGTGGGGCCGCCGGCATGACGTTGCTCCAAGACGCGGGGCGCGAGCCACTGCACGTGCGGGCGACTGCTTGCGAGGTGTTCGATGTTTCCGGCGCGGGCGATACAGTGATCGCTACCATGACGCTGGCGTTGGCCAGCGGGGTGGATCTGGCCGCGGCCACCGTGTTGGCGGGGCTCGCCGCCGGTGTCGAGGTGGAGCGCGTGGGCGTGGCCGCAGTCACCGCGGACGAAGTTCGAAGCGCCCTGTCGCACCATGGAGCAGGGGCATGAATCGGGTCGTGGAACTCCACGCGGCCATCGCCCGCGTCGCTGCCTGGAAAGAGCAGGGCCGCCAAGTGGTCTTCACCAACGGCTGTTTCGATCTTCTCCATCCGGGGCACATCCATGCACTCG